>JBKJQM010000127.1:0-32095 GCA_046594005.1 Mycobacteriales bacterium | reverse complement strand
GCGCGCGCCTACGGCGTGTGGAGGCACTGATGGCCGTCGAGCAACTGCTGGTCGCCAACCGCGGGGAGATCGCCCGCCGCATCTTCCGGACGTGCCGCGAGCTCGGCATCGGCACGGTCGCCGTCTTCTCGGACGCGGACGCCGACGCGCCGTTCGTGCGGGAGGCCGACGCGGCTGTCCGGTTGCCGGGCAGCTCCCCCGCCGACACCTACCTGCGCGGTGACCTCGTCGTCGCGGCCGCGTTGCACGCCGGCGCCGACGCCGTGCACCCGGGCTACGGCTTCCTGTCCGAGGACGCGTCGTTCGCCCGGGCCGTCGTCGAGGCCGGCCTCACCTGGGTAGGGCCGCCTGCCGATGCGATCGAGGCGATGGGCTCCAAGCTGGCGGCCAAGCGCCTGATGGCCGACGCCGGGGTGCCGTGCCTGCCGGGGGTGGACGCGACCGGCCTGTCCGACGAGGCGCTGCTGATGGCGGCCGAGGACGTCGGCTACCCGGTCCTGGTCAAGGCGAGCGCGGGTGGCGGCGGTCGCGGCATGCGGATCGTCGACGCAGCAGCTGATCTCGCGGACGCCGTCCGCAGCGCGGGTCGCGAGGCGGCGTCGGCGTTCGGCGACGGGACGGTCTTCCTGGAGCGCTACGTCGTCAGGCCGCGGCACGTCGAGGTGCAGGTCATGGCCGACACGCACGGCACCTGCGTCGCCCTGTTCGAGCGCGACTGCTCGGTCCAGCGCCGTCACCAGAAGGTCCTCGAGGAGGCGCCCTCCCCCGCCGTCGACGAGGCGCTGCGCGAGCGGCTCTGCGCGGCGGCGATCGCGGCGGCGCAAGCCGTCGGTTACACCGGCGCCGGAACCGTGGAGTTCGTGCTGGCCCCCGACGGCACGCCGGCCTTCCTCGAGATGAACACCCGCCTGCAGGTCGAGCACCCGGTCACCGAGCTCGTCACCGGCCTGGACCTCGTGGCCCTGCAGCTGCTCGTGGCCGACGGCCACCCGCTGCCGCCCGAGGTCGCGGCGGCCCGGATCTCGGGGCACGCCGTGGAGGCGCGGCTGTACGCCGAGGACGTGCCGCGCGGGTTCCTGCCCAAGACGGGCACCCTGTCGCGCTTCTCGGTCCCGACGGGACCGGGCGTGCGGGTCGACAGCGGCGTCGAGGACGGCTCCGTGGTCGGCATGCACTACGACCCGATGCTCGCCAAGGTCGTCGCCCACGGCGGCACCCGGGCACAGGCGTCGGCCCAACTGGCGGCCGCCCTGGCCGGTGCGCAGCTGCACGGCGTCACCACCAACCGCGACCTGCTGGTGCGGGTGCTCCGGTCCGAGGCGTGGCTCGCCGGTGACGTCGACACGTCCTTCCTCGAGCAGCACGACGCCGCGCACCTGGGACGGCCGCTGGCGGACGACGACGCCGTACGGCTGCACGCCGCAGCCGCCGCGCTCGCCGCCGCAGCGGGCCGGCGGGAGCGGGCCGGCGTGCAGCAGCCCGTGCCGTCGGGCTGGCGCAGCCTCCCGAGCACGCTGCAGACGACGGCGTACGAGCTCGGCGACCGGGCCGTGCAGGTCGGCTACGGCACCAGCCGCAGCGGCGCCGTGGTCGAGGTCGACGGCGAGCCGCTGTCGGACGTGCGGGTGTGGTCGGCGTCCGCATCGCTCGTGGACCTCGAGGTCGCGGGCGTCCGGCGTCGCTACGACGTCCACGCGGTCGGCCCGACGTCGTACGTCGACTCACCGCTCGGCGCCACTGCGCTGCTGGAGGTCGAGCGCTACCCGGAGCCCGGCTCGGGTGTCGCGGCCGGGGCGCTCACCGCACCGATGCCCGGCACGGTGGTCCGCGTCGAGGTCGAGGCGGGTGCCGCCGTCACCGCCGGGCAGGTGCTCGTCGTGCTCGAGGCGATGAAGATGGAGCACGCGGTGCGCGCGCCGGTCGACGGCACCGCCACCGAGATCGGCGTCGCAGCAGGGGATCAGGTCGACGCCGGCGCGGTGCTGGTGGTCGTCACCTAGCGATCCGCTGCACCTCGAGCTGCTCGTCGGCGTACTGCTTGCGCAGGACCTTCTTGTCGAACTTCCCGACGCTCGTCTTCGGGACGGCGTCGATGAAGCTCCAGCGCTCCGGCAGCCACCAGTGCGCCACCTTGTCCGACAGGAACGCGGAGAGCTCGTCCGGCGACGCCGTCGCGCCGGGGCGCAGCACGATGCACGCCAACGGACGCTCGTCCCACCGCTCGTCCGGCACGGCGACGACGGCCGCCTCGAAGACCGCCTCGTGCCCCATGAGGGTGTTCTCCAGCTCCACCGAGCTGATCCACTCGCCGCCCGACTTGATGACGTCCTTGCTGCGGTCGGTGATCTGCAGGAAGCCGTTGGGCAGCGCCGACGCGACGTCGCCGGTCCGGAGCCAGCCGTCCATGAACTTCTCGGGGTCGTCGTCCAGGTGGTAGGCGCCGGTGATCCACGGCCCGCGGACCTGGATCTCCCCGACGGCCTCGCCGTCCCAGGGCAGGACCGTCCCGCTGTCGTCGACGAGCCGCATCTCGACGCCGGCCATGATCCGGCCGGTGCGCGACCGCCACGTCCACTCGTCGCCCTCTGCCGCGCCTGCCGGGACGTGCGCGATGGCGGCCAGCGGTGAGGTCTCGGTCATCCCCCAGGCCTGCACGATGTGCATCCCGTGGTCCTGCTCGAAGCGCTGCATGAGCTTGAGCGGCACGGCCGAGCCGCCGCAGGCGACCAGCCGCAGGGACGTCAGGTCGGTCGGGTGCTCGTCCACGTAGGACAGCAGGTCGTTCCAGATCGTCGGGACCGCCCCGGCGACGGTGGGCCGGTGCTCGGCGATCATCCGGGCGAGCGGCTCGGCCTGCAGGAAGCGGCCGGGCAGGAGGAAGTCGCAGCCGGCCAGCCACCCGGAGTAGGCCAGGCCCCACGCGTTGGCGTGGAACATCGGCACGACGGGCAGCACGTTGTCGCGCTCCGACAGGGCGAAGCCGTTGCCCGTGCCGCTCGCCAGCGAGTGCAGGTAGGTCGACCGGTGGCTGTAGACGACGCCCTTCGGGTTGCCCGTCGTGCCGCTCGTGTAGCACATCGCCATCGGCGACCGCTCGTCGAGATCAGGCCATTCGTAGGCACTCTCGGCTGCCGCGAGCAGGTCCTCGTAGCGGTGCACGGGCACGTCGCCGAGGCCGCTCGTGTCGGCGTCGCCGACCAGCACGTAGTGCTCGACGGTCGTCAGCTGGTCCGCGACCTTGACCAGCAGCGGAAGCACGGTCGCGTCCACCACGACGACCCGGTCCTGACCGTGGTTGACGACGTACGCCAGCTGCTCGGGGAACAGTCGCAGGTTCAGGGTGTGCAGGACCGCCCCCATGGACGGGACGGCGAGGTAGCACTCGAGGTGCTCCTGGGTGTTCCACAGGAACGTCCCGACGCGGTCCCCCTGCCCGATGCCGAGGCCGGCGAGCGCGCCCGCCAGCCGTGCCGACCGCTCGCCCACCTCGGCGTACGTCGCCTCCCGCACGCCGTCCCCGTCGAAGGTCCGGACGACGCTGCCGGCGTAGACGGTGGCGCCATGTCGCAGCAGGCTGCTCACCGTCAGCTGGGTGTCCTGCATGGTGCTGACGACGGGGTCGGTCACGACGTGCTCCTCGGGCTGTGGTGCGGGTCACTGCAACCTGCCGTACGGGGACCGGCACGTCGAGCGGAGCCGCCCGCGCCGTACCGTGGCGGTGTGGCGACGCGACCTGCAGGGCCCAGACGGTGAGTGGCTGGAGACGGTGCGACACCTGCCGCAAGGTGCGCCCCGCCGCCGAGTTCGAGGGCGACGCGACGACCTGCACGCCCTGCCTGACGACGCCCGAGCCGGCGCCCCGCAAGCGCGCCGCCCCCGTCACCCGCACCCGCACGGCGCCGCGCCCGGCCGCCGCGCCGAGCGAGCCGGCCGTTCGCGGGCCGCGGCTCGGGTCGGTCGGCAGCGGCGACCTGGAGGTGCGCGAGCGACGGGCCCGGCGCGCTGCTCAGGACGCGCTCGCGGATCTGCACTCCGAGGAGTTCGCGCTGCTGCTGCGCGACGCCCGCGCCGCCGAGGGCCTACGCCCGCTGAGCCCGAGCACGCCCGCCCCGCCTGTCGACGGGGAGCCGTCCTAGGACTGCTATCGTCCTCACCCGTACGACGCGCGCCGCTAGCTCAATTGGCAGAGCAGCGGACTCTTAATCCGCGGGTTCGGGGTTCAAGTCCCTGGCGGCGCACCCCAACTGACCTGGGCTTTCTTCCCTGCGGAAGAGGGCCCAGAGTCGTTCTCCGTCCCGGTGGGACCGGAAGCGAGCGCGGTCGCCCTCGGAGCGCCCTCGACCCCCTCGAGCTCGACGCCCACGCAGTGCCGGACCGATCGCACAGGTCCTGGAAGCCTGGTGTGGGTGATGCTGAGCTGCCCCGGGATCCGGTGGGGAGACGCCCGCGTCTTCCCTCCGACCTGAGCACCGCGCAGGCGCTCTCCACCGAATCTCGAGCCTGAGCGCTACCGCTCCCCGGTCCCTTCCTTCCAGCGGCTGGTTCCGGTCCCCTCCCCCGACAACCTGCTGGCGATGGGGTGGGTGGATGCGCTTGCCCTGGTGACGCTCGATGGTCGCGAATCCGCCAGCAACCACCCGGGCCGGGCGTCTCTCGCGAGATCGGTCGGCTGCGGCTGATCCTGGCCGACCGCGACGTCGTCCTCGGAGTCGGACAGGTCGCCGAGTTCGACACGCGGGTCCCGCACTGGTTCGGAAGTGCCGGAGAGGGCGCGGTCGAGGTCCTGTCGGTCTTCGGCCCACAAGGCGAGCGCATGCAGCCGCGAGCCGCGCCCGAACCGCGCTGAGGCAGCGACAGCCACGTCCTTCTGGACGGCTGATGCCGGGCACCGCCTGTCGGCCGGCGGGCCGACACAACGCCGCAAGCGTCAACGGGATGGCAGCGGGTACAGCCGCTCGCCATGGATGACTGCGGCTCACCAGCGGCGGTGGAGCGCCTGGTCGAGCAGTACGACTCGCTGGTCGAGCTCGATGTCGCGTTGTTCATCCGCGAGCTGACGGGCTGGCTGGTGCTGAGCGCCGGGCTGGTGCGCCCGGGGCGCTGGTGGGCGGAGTAAGAACGCGTGCCCGCTACCGCTCAGCGATGAGGAAGGCGGTCAGCCGTCCACGGTGCGCTTGACGAGCTCCTCGGCAACTTCCCGGAGCTTGCGGTTGGTCCGTTGGGACATCTCGACCAGACGCGCGAACGCCTGGTCCGCTGTGCATCGATGCTCTGCCATCACGATGCCCTTGGCCTGGTCGATCACCCCACGGGACTCCAGTGCTCGCTCCAGGTGCTCAGCCACCCGCTTCTGCGACTCGAACAAGTGGATGTTGGCGAGCGCAGCCGCGGCGTAGGCAGCCAGGGTGCGCGCAAGTTCGACGTCCGGCTCGGCGAACCCGTCCTTCCGCAGGCTGTACATGTTCAGGCCGGCGCTGATCGGCTCGGGCAGCTTCACCGGGACGCTGAGGCTGCTGCCGACGCCGTGCTCGCGGGCACCCGCTGCGAACAACGGCCACTGCTCGGCCGACGCGGCATCGCTCACCTCGACGAGTTGCCCGGTCTTCGCCGCTGTGAGGCAGGGACCGGCTCCTCCTTCGTACTGCCGCTCGTCCATCAGGACGGCCAGCGGGCCCGTTGTGGCGACGGTCTCGGCGGCGGCGCCGCGAACCAGGGTCACGGAGATCTCGGCGGCGGTGGGCAGCAGCCTCTTGCCCACCTCGGCGACGGCGGTCAGCACCGAGTCGACCGAGTGGTCGGAGACGATGAGACGGGACAGCTCGTCGAACGCCTCGTACGGCGGGACTGCAGGGCGATCCGCGCTCATGCGCGTCTGCTCTCAGGACGGGTGCAGGACCGCAACGGCGGACCCGCCGGGGGAGCCCTCGAAGGGACCCGTCCACAGACGCTGTTCCGACAACACCCGTTCGCCACCTCGCAGGGTGGCCCAGGCCCTGGACGGTACTCCGCCTGTCTCGAGCGAGCGGCGACCGACAGCAGTTCGAGCCGTCACGCGTTGACGGTCGCGACCACGTCGGCAGCGATGTCTGCGGGCGACGTGCGCCGGGTGTAGACCGTCGTTGCACCTGCGTCCAAGAAGGGGCCGACCTCCCAGTGGTCCGCCACCTGCACCAGCACCACGGTGCGCGGCGCGAACCGGGCGACCGCCTTCGTGACCTCCAGCCCGCTGAACATGGGCAGCTTGTCATCGAGGATGAGGAAGTCGGGCTGCTCAGCGACAACCACGCCGAGGGCATCAGCGCCGTTCTCCAGGTCAGCGGCCAGCACGACTCCGCCCTGGCGAAGGCCCCGATCACCTTGCCCTTGAACCACGGCTGACGGTGCGCGACCACCGCATGGGTCGCCGCGAACGTGTGCAGCAGTCCGCTGGTCTGCGCAAGATGCAGGGCGGTGTGATCCACGACGGCCTGCTACTGCCGCTCCAGCAGATCTCGGCGGCGGGCCGTGTCCAAGCGCGCCTCGCGGGAGCCCGCCCCCTCCGCCTCCAGGCGGCCCTTGTGGGCGTGCGTCCACGCCTGGATGCCGCAGACCTGATCCACGACCACGTCGAGTTCAGACCGCCGTGATCGGCGTGAGCGAGCACTCTGGCTTGAGCCTTGTTCGACCGCGGACACAGCGCACACCTTCGAGGGCAAGGAGGTGACGAGGTGGCTCCGCGGACCCAGGGTCTGAGGCGGCTGGCACGCCACGGCTGCTGGTTCAACCGCTGCGAGAATACCGGCGGGCCGGCGCAACCGTCCAGGGTCCTGCAACCCCCGCGTCGGTCGTGAGGGGCGCGCGACACGCGCTTGCTGACTGACATCCTGAGCTGTCGACCGGGTCTACGAGGCCACCAGGGCCGGGTCTGGCCGGGCGTCACCCGCGAGCCCGTCGCCGACGCCGCGACGTTGCCGGGGTCAGCGGTCACCCGAGCACGGCGGCAGTCAGCGCTGCGTGAGGCCACCGCTCGGACCCTGGCGGGCGCGCTCACCTCCGGGCCGCCGCTCGAGCTGTGGCCGACCGCACGTGGGCGGGGCTGGGCGGTCAGTCCAGGGCGTGACCCGTGGTGCGGTCGACGTGCCCCGGCAGGTCGACGGCGTCCCCCGTCGAGAGGGTGCCGGACGGCTCGAGCATGAGGATGGACGCGCCGCCTGCCGAGGACGGCCGGTGCCGGGTCCCGCGCGGGACCACGAAGACGCTGCCGGTCGGCAGCACGACGGTCCGTCCGCCGGACGGCTCCTCGAGGGCGATCGTCAGCTCGCCGTCCAGCACCAGGAAGAACTCGTCGGTGTCGTCGTGCGCGTGCCAGACGTGCTCGCCGGCCACCTTGGCGACGCGGACGTCGTACTCGTTCACCTGCAGGACGACGTGCGGGCTCCACAGGGCGTCGACACGGGCGAGCGCCTCGGTCAGCGCGACCGGGCCGGCCATCAGATGCTCGCCCCGCTGGACACGGCGAGGCCCGGACGCATCCCGCTCGCCAGGGGCTCGACGTAGCGACGGATCGCGAGTGCGGCGGACGCACCCTCGCCCGAGGCGCTCGCGGCCTGCTTGGTCGACCCGCTCCGGACATCGCCCGCGACGAAGACCCCGGGGACACTCGTCTGCATGCCGAGGTCGGCGACGACGAAGCCGGCGGCGTCCAGCTCGACCAGGTCGGCGACGAGCTGGTTGTTGGGCGACAGGCCGATGAAGACGAAGGCACCGTCGGCAGGCACCTGCTCGGTGCCGCCGTCGCGCTGCACCTCCAGCGCGACGAGCTTGCCGGCGTCGTCGGTGACGAAGCCCGTGGGGGTAGCGCCGGTCAGCACGGAGATGCGCGGATCCTCGCTCAGCTTCTGCACCACGACCTTGCTGGCCGACATCGAGGCGTCGCGGGTCACGACGGTGACCGAGCTGGCGAACTTCGCGAGGAAGACGCTCTCCTCACCGGCGCTGTTGCCGCCGCCGATCACCACGACCGCGCGGTCCCGGTAGAACGGCCCGTCGCAGGTGGCGCAGAAGTGGACGCCCGCGCCGATGAGCTCGTCCTCGCCGGGGATCCCGAGCCGCCGGTAGGTCGAGCCCATGGTCAGCAGGACCGCGAAGGCGGTGACCTCCCTGCCGTCGCCGGTGGTGACGACCCGGTAGGCACCGTCGGAGGCGATGCTCGTGACCTCCTGCGCCGGAAGGACCTCGACGCCGAAGCGCTCGGCCTGCGCCCGCAGCCGGTCGGCGAGCTCGGACCCGGTCACGCCCTCCGGGAAGCCCGGGAAGTTGTCGAGCCGCTCGGTCACGCCCGCCTGCCCGCCGACGCCGCCCCGCTCGACGACGAGCACCGCCATGCCCTCGCGGGCGGCGTACAGGGCAGCGGTCAGACCGGCCGGCCCCGATCCGACGACGACGAGGTCGTAGAAGGCGTTCTTCGCGGCCGTCTGCAGGCCGAGCTTGGCGGCGAGCTCGGCGTTGCTCGGCTCGACGAGCACGCTGCCGTCGTCGAAGACGATCGTGGGGATGATGTCCTTGCCGCCGTTGTGGCCCTGGACGACGGCGCGTCCCGCGGGGTCGGCGTCGACGTCCACGTAGTCGTAGTGCACGCGCTGCTCGCCGAGGAACTGCTTGGAGCGCTTGCAGTCGCTGCACCAGCCGGTGCCGTACAGGGTGATCGCCATGCCGCCTCCAGGGTCAGGAGCGCACACTGTGCCTCGGACAGGTGTCGCGCAGGGTGCGGGTCGCTGAACGATCGCGCCCGTGCCCACCGCATGACAAGAACGCGAGGCGTCGGCATGCTCGATGCGGCCGGATCTCGGGGCCACAGCGGGTCATGTGCAAGAGACCCGATCCTGGAGGAGTGTCCCTCTGGGCTCCTCCCGTTCGTCCCTGCAGTGATCCCGGCGACGAGCGCCGTACGGACCGAGGACCGGCGGCCGGCCGGCCCCGGGTGCTACCGGTACTCCGGGTTGTGCAGCCCGTACCTGGTGCCGGTGTCCCACGCTGTACGGACGTTGCCGTGGGCGGGGATCCCGCCGGCGTCCTTCAGCATCCTGGCCAGGTGCAGCAGGTTCCAGGTCATGAAGGTGAGGTTGCGCTCGGTGAAGTCGCTGTCGGCGCCGGCCACCGTCCCGTCGTCCAGGCGATCCCCGTAGCTGGGACCGGGCCCCACCTCGCCGATCCATCCGGCGTCGGCCTGCGGCGGGACCACGTAGCCGAGGTGCTGCAGCGAGTACAGGACGCTCATGGCCACGTGCTTGATGCCGTCCTCGTTGCCCGTGACCACCACGCCGCCCACGCGGCCGTAGTAGAGGTACTGCCCGGCCGCGTTCGTCTGGCCGCTGAAGCCGTACAGCCTCTCGATGACGCGGGTGCACACCGACGACTTGTCGCCGAGCCAGATCGGCGTGCCGAGCACCAGGATGTCGGCGTCGAGCACCCGCTGCTGCAGCGCCGGCCAGTCGTCGCGCTCCGCGCCATGATCGGTCATGTCCGGCTGGACGCCGGGTGGCACCACGTGGTCCGCGACGCGGACGGTGTCGACGGTGACACCGACGTCGCGCATCAGGCCGAGGGAACGGTCCATCAGCAGCTGCGTGTGCGACAGGCCTGGGGACGGGGTGAGCGTGCAGTTGACGAACAGCGCCGTCAGGTCGTCGTAGCTGGCGGGTGCAGCGGTCACGGCATTCCCATCACGGGTCGGGGCACGAGCGTGCCGGATGCGTGGTGCGGTGTCGAGGTAGCCGGTGAGTGACCGGACGAACGTCGCGCCGAGGGCTTCGCCCCCCATGCCGGTCTTGCGTCGCGTCACGGCCGGCCCACGCGAGGCACACGGAGGTCATGGCGACGTCCCCGCTCGCTGTCGACGCGGCTCTCGCTCTGCGTCTGGACGACCACCTGCCGCCGGGCGACGCCCGCCGAGGGCGCACCGCGCCGCCTCGTGGCCATGGGCGGCGGGGTCGTCGGGCTGGAGGTGCTGGGGGCGGCAGCCGCCACGGACGACGCGACGCAAGCAGCGCGGTCGCCGTCGTGACCGCGCTGCTCGTCGCGCTGATCGCCTACGAGGCAGTGCGTTTCGGCCCGCAGCGGGCGGCGCTGCGCCGCGAGGTGCTCGGCCGCTAGCCCGGCGGTTCGAGCTGCTGCAGCAGGCGTAGCAGCTCCGCCTGGTCGCGGGCCGTGAGGCCGCGCGTCAGCGGCGAGTCGGTCATCAGCCGCTCGACGAGCGAGGCGTGCAGCCGCTCGCCCTCGGCGGTCAGGACGAGCACCTTCACCCGGCGGTCGCCCGGCGAGGGCCGGCGCTCGACCAGGCCGCGGTGCTCCAGGCGGTCGGCGAGCCCGGTGACGTTGGAAGCGTCGCAGTGCAGCTGCCCGGCGAGCTCGCCCATCGGCCGGGCCCCGCCGGCCAGCTCGCGCAGGAGATGCGCCTGCGGCGGCGTGAGGTCGAGCTCGGCGACGCGTGTGGCGAAGTGCTGGCGCATCCGCCCGGCCAGTCCGAGGAAGGCCTGCACCACTGCCTCGGTGCGACGGAGCTCCGCAGCGCTGGGCATGCCTCGAAGGTACTTGGTCGTATAGATGATTGACAACCTCAACTGTTGTCTGCACCATGAACTTGTCACCGAGACCTCAGGAGAGCTCATGACCACCACCGAACCCGTCGTCCGGACCACGGCCTCCCAGCTGATGCCGATGCACCTCGAGGTCGGCGCCGCTGTCGCGTTCGTGCTTCCGCGGCGCGTCCGGTGACCGCACCCCTGGTGCACGTCGTGCTCGGGTCGACCCGCCAAGGGCGGGCCGGCGAGCGCGTCGCTCGGTGGTTCCTGGAGGTCGGCGCGGCACGGGACGACCTGCGCCTGGAGCTGGTCGACCTGCGCGACTGGCCCCTGCCGTTCTTCGACCTCCCGAAGCCCCCCGCCGCCGGCGGCTACGAGGACGCGGCGCAGAGCGCGTGGGCGGCCAAGGTGGCCGAAGCCGACGCGTACGTGCTGGTCACGCCGGAGTACAACCACGGCTACCCGGCCGTGCTCAAGAACGCGCTCGACACGGTCTACGCCGAGTGGGGTGGCAAGCCGGTCGGCTTCGTCGGCTACGGCGGCTCGGGTGGCGGGCTGCGCGCGGTCGAGCAGCTGCGACAGGTCGTGGTCGAGCTCGACATGGTCCCGCTGCGCCAGCAGGTCGCGCTGCCGCGCGTCTACGCCGCCTTCGCCGAGGACGGCAGCCTGAAGCAGCCGTGGCCCGCGCGGGAAGCGGCCGGCGTCCTGGACGCGATCGCCGCCTGGACGTCGCGGGAGCGGTCCTGACCACGCCGGGTGGCGGCGGGCCGTTGGGGGGCGGGGCCAGCGCCTCCCAGGCCGCACGGGCGCTGCGCGAGGCCGGACAGGACCGCGCGCTGCTGCGTCGGGTCGTCGGGCTGTTCGCGCCGTACCGCCGGGCCGTCGCCGCGATCGGCGCGCTGATCCTGGTGACGGCCGGCCTCGGTGTCGTCCCGCCCTTGCTCATCAAGGTGGTGTTCGACCGCGGCCTGTTCGTCGACGGCGGCCCGGACCTCCCGATCGTCCTGCTCCTGTGCGGGGCCATGGCGGCGGCGACGCTGGTGGGGGCGGTGCTCGGGGTCTGGCAGGCCTACCTCACCAACCGCGTCGGTCAGGACGTCATGCGCGACCTGCGCGGACGCCTGTTCGCACACCTGCAGCGCCTGAGCCTGCGCTTCTTCACCGGCACGCGCACCGGCGAGATCCAGAGCCGCCTGCAGAACGACGTCGGCGGGCTCCAGTCGGTCATCACCGAGACGGCCAGCTCGATCCTCGGCAACCTCGTGGTCATCGTCTCGACGCTGGTGGCCCTGTCGCTGCTGTCGTGGCAGCTGACCCTGCTGTCGCTCGCCCTGCTGCCGGTCTTCCTCTGGCTGACCGGACGCGTCGGCCGGATCCGTCGGCAGCTCACCGGCCAGACGCAGGGCGCGCTGTCGGAGATGAGCGCCATCACCCAGGAGTCGCTGTCGGTCTCGGGTGTCCTGCTGGCCAAGGCCTTCGGACGCCAGGACCGCGACGCCGGTCGGTACGCCGCGGCCAACCAGGAGCTCGCCCGGCTGCAGGTCCGCCAGCAGATCGTCGGCCGGGCCTTCTTCGCCGTCGTCTCCAGCTTCTTCGCACTGACCCCGGTCGCCGTCTACGCCCTCGCGGCGGTCCAGCTCTCCCGTGGCGACGGCCCGAGCGCCGGCACCATCATCGCCGTCACCACGCTGCAGACCCGGCTCTTCATGCCGATCGGGCAGCTGCTGCAGACCTCCACCGAGATCACCAGCAGCCTCGCGCTGTTCGCCCGCGTCTTCGCCTACCTCGACCTCGAGGTCGACATCCTCGAGCGCCCGGACGCCGTGGCGCTGACCGCTCCGCGCGGCGAGGTGCGGCTCGAGGACGTCAGGTTCTCGTACGAGGCGGAGGCGGCCGGTGACCGTCCCCGCCGCTGGGCCCTGCAGGGGTTGGACCTGCACGTGCGACCCGGCCAGCTCGCCGCGATCGTCGGCGCCTCAGGTGCAGGCAAGACGACGATCAGCTACCTCGTGCCGCGGCTGTACGACACGACGTCCGGCACGGTGCGTCTGGACGGGCACGACGTCCGCGACCTCACGCTGGCCTCGCTGTCCGGCGCCATCGGCATGGTCACGCAGGAGACCTACCTGTTCCACGCCACGGTCCGCGACAACCTGGCGTACGCCCGGCCGGACGCGTCGCTCGACGAGGTCGTCACGGCGGCGAAGGCTGCGCAGATCCACGAGCGCATCCTCGAGCTGGAGAACGGCTACGACACCGTCGTCGGGGAGCGCGGCTACCGGCTGTCCGGCGGCGAGAAGCAGCGGCTCGCGATCGCGCGCGTCCTGCTCAAGGACCCGACCGTGCTCATCCTCGACGAGGCGACCAGCGCGCTGGACACCCTCAGCGAGCGCCTCGTCCAGACCGCGCTCGAGCCGCTGATGCGCGGCCGGACGACCATCGCGATCGCCCACCGGCTGTCCACGATCCGTGCGGCCGACGTCATCTTCGTCGTCGATGACGGACGCGTCGTCGAGCAGGGCGACCACGAGGAGCTGCTCGCGCAGGGCGGTCGCTACGCGGCGCTGTTCCACCAGCAGTACGGCGACGGCCTGGTCGAGGCGCGCTGCGCTGACGGGCTGAGGCTGTCGGACGGGCGCGTGCTGCAGACCAGCCCCGCCGCCTGACACTGCTGGGGTTGCCGCTCCTGCCCGGCGGATCGACGTGCGCCTGTCTTGGGCGTGCTGCGCCGACTGCCGCGCGCACGCGCCCGCTCCCTGCCATCGGCCTGGTCGTGACGCGTACCTCGGGCGAGCCGGGGTCAGTCGCTGCTCCGCGGCGGGCAGGTGGCGGCGGCCAGGGCCGTGGTGAGCGGGACGGCGGCGACGAGCCCGATGCTGCCGACGAGGGTGCGGACGACCTCCTCGGCGACGACGCCGTTGGTCAGGGTCCCGACCAGGCCCTCGCCGCTGGTCGTGAAGATGACCAGGAGCGGCAGCGACGCCCCGGCGTACGCGAGCAGCAACGTGTTCACCAGCGACGCGACGTGGTCGCGGCCCACCCGCAGCCCGGCTCGGTACAGCGCTGCCGTCGGCATCGCCGGATCGGCCAGGCGGATCTCGTAGACGGCGGCGACCTGCGTGACGGTGACGTCGTCGAGGATCCCGAGCGCCCCGACGACGATCCCTGCCAGCAGCAGCCCGCGGACGTCGAGGCCGCCGAAGACGGCCTGGACGAACGTCGCCTCCTCGCTCGTCAGGCCGGTCAGGCTGCTCGCCTCGACGAAGGCCGCGGCGAGCCCGAGCGTGAGCAGGAGGCTGCCGGCGGTCCCGACGATCGCCGTGGCCGTGCGCACGTTCGGGCCGTGCGCGAGCAGCAGCACCGCGAGCATGATCGCGCCTGCGCCGACCGTCGCCGTGAGGACGGGCGGCCTCCCGTCGAGCAGCGCGGGGACCAGCCACCCGACGAGCACCACGGAGCTGATCGCGAGGCCGACGAGGGCGAGCAGCCCGCGCAGCCTCCCCAGCGCTACGACGGCGACCGCGAACAGGACCGCGAGGACCGCGAGGGACGTGCCGCGCTGCGTGTCGGTGAGCTGGTAGCGCACCTGGGGGTCAGTCGCCCCCGGGTCGGCGGCGAGCACGACCTCGTCCCCGACAGCGAGCCTGCCGGTCGCGTTGTCGCCGCCCTCCTGCTCGACCTCGATGCCCCTGTCGGGACCCTCGTCGACGCGGACGGTCAGAGCGACGCAGAGCTCCGGGTCGGCGCCCGCAGGGGCGTCGGGGCTCGCGCTCTGGCACGGCGAGGTCCGGGCGGCGGTGACGGTCCCCTTGACGCGCTCGCCCACGCTCGGGAACGCGCCGTCCGCCTCCCCCGTGGGGCGCAGCAGGAACAGCCCGACGCCGGTCGCCAGCAGCAGCACGACGACGGCTGCGGCAAGTGCCCGCCGCCCTCGCACGACCTGCGGGCCCTCGCCGTGGGCGGCGTGCCGGTGCGCACCGCTCATGACCCCACCCTTCCAGACCTCTCGGTCAGCGGGGGCGCAGGGCCGGGTCCGCCTGCATGCGCTGCCAGAACGCGTCGGCCCAGACCCGGTGGCCGCGGTCGTTCGGGTGGAACCAGTCGGCGGCGAACTGCGTGAGCATCGCCTGCGAGCCCTGCGCCCTGAGGGCCTGGTGGAGCGCGACCGGCTCGAGGCCGTGCGCGCGGACGCTCGTCCTGAGCAGCTCAGCGGCCTGCTGGGCATCGCGCTCCCACCGCCCGTGCATGAAGTAGGGCGCGTCGGCGACGTAGGTCCCGGCGGGCAGTGCACTGGTCAGGCGGTCGACCTGCTGGGCGAACGTCGTCCGGTCGTACGCGCGGATGTCGTTCCCGCCGATCGCCACGGTCACCACGTCGGGCGTCCTGCCCAGCGCGGCCAGCGCCGGGAGCTGCCGGTCCAGGACGTCCTCGATGCGTGCCCCGGACCTGCTCAGGTTGACGATCTCGACCGGCCCGCCTGTCTGGTCGCGGAGCCGGCCCGCGATGAGGGACACGTAGCCCCTCCGCGGACTGCTCGCGCCGATGCCCTGCGCGGCGCTGTCGCCGAGTGCGACGTACAGCAGCCCGCCGGCCTGGCCGCGGGGCTCGGCCCAGTAGGAGGCGTTCGCGGCGACACTGCGCTGGAGCCGGACGAGCTTGACGGCCCAGACGGCGGCGAGGACGAGCAGGACGGCGAGCACGGCGGACAGTACGGGGTGCCTCCTCAGTCTCGCGGTCACGCGGGCCTCCTCGGCTCGTCGCTACGTCGGCGGGGTGTTCGGGACGCTGGCGGTGCAGCCGTCGACGACCCAGGTCCCGTCGGCCAGACGGACGACGCTGCAGCTGCCGACGGTGCGGTCCGCCGCGACCGCGAGCAGTCCGGCGGCCGGTCTCCTGAGCGGGGTCATGCACGCAGCGTGCCCCGTCCACGGGCTGGACGGGGCACGCTGCGGTCGGCTACAGGTTCGCGAGCAGGTCCTGCATCTCGGCGATCTCGGTGGTCTGCGCCGCCTTGATCTTCTTCGCCAGCTCGAGGGCGGGCGCGTACTTCCCTTCGGCGATCTCGTCGTCGCTGGCCTTGATGGCGCCCTGGTGGTGCCGGACCATGCCCTCGAGGTAGAGCCGGGCCGCGTCGGTGCCGGTCGCGTCGTCGAGCGCTGTCATCATGGCGTCGCTCATCATCCCCTCGTGGCCGGCAGCGCCCATGTCCATGCCGCTGCCCATGCTGTGGCCGCCGTCGGCGCCCTCGCCGAGGTCCGCGAGCATGGTCGTCATCTGCTCGATCTCGGGGGCCTGTGCGCCCTTGATCTGCTGCGCGATCGCCGCGACCTCGGCGGGCGGGTTCGCCGCGAGGACCATCTCGCTCATCTCGACGGCCTGCTCGTGGTGCGGCTTCATGCCGGACAGGAAGGCGATGTCGGCGTCGTTGCCCTTGGCCGTCTCGGCGCTGGTGCTGCTGCCACCGTTGGCGGCGGCCGTGTCGTCGCCGCTGCTGCCGCAGGCGGTGAGGACGAGTGCGGACGCGAGGAGCGCGGACGCGGTGAGGTGGCGCTTGTTCATGGTGGTGCTCCGTTCGGGAAGAGGGTGTCAGGGACGTGCGGGTCGGGCCGTCTGCGCCTTTGGGGTCGGTGGCGCGCGGCGGTCGGCCTACGTCCTGCTGATGCAGAGCTCCCGTACGGGATCGGGCCCCCGAGCGTGTCGCGCCGGACGTGGAAGCGCGCCGGCGGTACGCCGCGCGGGCGGCAGAGGCAGTGCCCGGGAGCGGCGGCCGGCCAGCAGCAGCGCGAGCGCGGCGCCGGTCAGCACCGCGAGGCAGAGCACGACGACCGCAGGGCAGTCCTGGTCACAGGCCGGGCGTGCTGGCGCGGCAAGCACGACGTCGCGAGCAGCAGCGGACAGCGCGACGGCGCTGCCGTGGTGGTGCGCCGCGGGGTCGGGCACGTCCTGCGTCACGAGCCGGGCCGAGCTCGCAGCGGCGTGGTGGGCGCTGGCGAGGCCGTGCATCGCGAGCAGCCCGAGCAGCACGCCGAGGACAGCGAGCGGGTAGGCCGCCCTCGTCCTCACCGCAGTCCCGCCCATGCTCGTCACGGTATGTCTGCTCCCTGGGCGCCGCCGCTCGAGGCGGCGGGGCTCCACACCTGCCCCCACGTCGAAGGGACCGACCGATGATACCCCTAAGGGGTATTGTCGGCCTCTGCGATGGTGCAGCACTTGCCGAGGAGCACGACCGAGGCCGCTCCGGATCCGAACGAGCTGCGCCGTGACGCCGCGCAGTCGTGGAACGGCGTCCGCTCCTCGCGCAGGAAGTGGCCGGCGAACAGCGCGTGGACGACCGCCCGCGTCGGGCCGGTCCGCCACCGGTCCCAGCGACGGGCGGGACGGGAGCAGAACGAGTACGCGACCAGTCCGCCCGGCCTCAGCACCCGCAGCATCTCCGTCACCGCGGCGGCGGGGTCGTCGACCGTCTCGATGACCCAGGCGGACATGACCACGTCGAACGTGTCGTCGGCGAACGGCAGCGCCGCCACCGACGCGACCGCCCGCGGGTCGGCCAGGTCGAGGGCGCCCTCGAGCATGCCCGGCGAGAGGTCCACGAGGACGGGGTGCGTGCCGGGCAGCAGCTGCGCCAGCCGGCGGGACAGCGCGCCGGTGCCCGCACCAGCGTCCAGGACCCGCGGCCGGCCGGCGGCCGTCGTCATGGCG
Organism: Mycobacteriales bacterium; assembly: GCA_046594005.1. Lineage (GTDB taxonomy): Bacteria > Actinomycetota > Actinomycetes > Mycobacteriales > SCTD01 > SCTD01. The sequence continues at coordinate 14,834 of JBKJQM010000127.1, read as the reverse complement.
GCGGACGTCACGGCTGCGGTCACCGCGTCGAGCATCGCCTTCTCGGCGGCGCCGCCGGCCACCAGGAGCCACAGCCGCCGCCAGTACCGGTCGTAGCCGCGGGCGGCCCGCTCGTAGGTCGCCAGGACGCGAGCGGAGCGGCCGGCGGGCCGCTCACGCTCCCCTGTCGCCGGGGCGCGCCCGGTCAGCAGGACATGCCGGTCATGTCGTCGGCGTCGGGGCCGTGGTGGTGACTCGGGTTCATCTCAGCGGTGAAGCCGGTCGAGATCTGCGCACACGAAGCGACGTGCGAGCCGAACGTGGGGCTCGGCGGAACGGCGAGGGCGGGGCCGGCGGTGACCACCAGCGCCAGCGGCACCAGCAGGGCAGAGCCGGCGAGCAGGGCGAGGCGGCGGGTGTTCACGGGTGACCTCCGGGGTCGGGCCTGGGTGGTGGTGTCGGGCGGCCCTGTCGGTCCTTCGGGCTCGCCCCATCGTCCACGCGAACAGGTGCACCGGCAGGGGCCGAAGGTCCCGACTCCGTGGCCGCGGGCAGTCGTCCCCGCTCGCGCGTCAGCGCAGGACGGGGAAGGGCACCTGGATCGACGACGGCAGCGGGACGGGCAACGGGGGCAGCGGGGGCAGCGGGGGCAGCGGCAGCGACGACGGGGGCAGCAGGGACGACGGCAGGGGCAACGGCAGCACCGGCACGGACACCTCCGGCAGCGGTGGCAGGGAAGGCAGCACCGGTGCGCCGGCCGGCAGGCTCGCCTCCGGCAGCGGCGCCTGGGCAGGACCGGTCGTGGGAGACGCACCGCCTCCGTCTGCTGCGGGAGCGGCGGGCACCACGGGTGTGACCGACGTACCGGGGACCGGCGCCGTACCGGCAGGACTGCTCGCCGGCGGCGTCGTCGTCGGGCTCGGCGCACTGCTGGTCGCGACCTGCACGGACGGCGAGGAGGGCGGCCGGTCGACGGCCGACCCCTGCGCCACCGTGATGCCGCCGCCGACGGCGACCGCGGTGCCGAGCGCAGCCACGACGGCAACGGCGGTCTTGCCGGCGAGCAGCCCGCCCGCCGCAGCCGTGACCGAGCCGCCGGCGACGGCTGCTCCGGCGGCGACGAGGGAGGCCGTCGCGGTGGCCGCACCGATCAGCTCACGTCGGCTCCGCTCCACCGCCGCGAGCCGTTCGCGGCACCGGCGGCACAGCTCGAGATGACCGTCAGCTGCCTGCTGCTCGGCGTGGGTGAGCCGGTCGCGGCTCGCGACCAGACGCCAGCCGCGGCAGGCCGTTCCGCGCGACTCGGTGCCCGTCCGACGGCGCGCGGCCTCGAGCAGCAGGCGCGCCTCCTCCACGCTGCCGCAGACTCGCGGACCCCACGTGGCGAGCGGGCGGTGCTCGACGTCGACCAGCACCTGCAGCAGGCGGCCCCGTGCCTCGTCGGCGTCCGGCAGCGCGTCCGCCAGCCCGGCGAGCAGCGGGACCAGCTCCTGGTCGGCGGTGCGCGTCCAGCCGCGGCCGACGCCCCGTCGAGCCTGCTGCACCAGCGCGGTCGCCGTCTCGGCAGACCCGCCGAGCACCGACGCGAGCAGGAGCAGCCGGTCGGCGCCCCCGTACGGCCGGTGCCGCCGGCGCCGGCTGTGCCGCCCCATCACGCGGAGCCCTCGGCGGTCCGGACGTCGTCCCCGCCGGCGCGCTTGACCGCGTACAGCGCACCGTCGGCCAGCGCCACCAGGTCCTGCGCCTCCGACGGCGTCGGCAGCCAGCCGATCCCCATGCTGAACGTGACGCGCGCGCCCGGGCTCGACAGCCCCGGCGCGACGCGGGCAGCCGTGAGCAGCCGGCGCGCGATCTGCAGCGCCTTGGCCGGCGAGGTGCGTCCGAGGACGACCGCGAACTCGTCGCCGCCCAACCGGCAGGCGACGTCCGAGGGGCGCAGGTTGCTGCGCAGGACATCGGCCACCGCGACGAGGACCGCGTCCCCGGCAAGGTGGCCGTCGGTGTCGTTGACCAGCTTGAAGCGGTCGAGGTCGACCAGGACCAGAGCCGGCGGGGTCGACCGGGGTCCGCCGGCGATCTCGTGCAGCACCGCCTCCTCGAAGGCCGCGCGGTTCGGCAGACCCGTGAGCGGGTCGCGCGTGGCCTTCCTGCCGAGGACCGCGGTGAGCTCGTCGACGTAGGCGGCCGCGGCCAGCGAGAGCGCCACGTCGACCACCGCGTGGGCGGCGTCCGCCGGGTGCCCGTCGGCGATCAGCACCTCGCGCAGCGAGACGAGGTCCTCGACGAGCCCGGCGACGGCGTGCCCCTCCTGGGCGCGCAGGACCCCCAGGCCCTGCGCGCTCTCGCGCAGGTCCGACATGCCGTCAGGACGGCCGGCTGCCGACCGGGCGGCGTCGAGCAGCAGGTGCGCGAGAGTCGGCACGTCGCCGCCGAACCGGGCGAGCCACCGCTCGGAGCGCTGCACAACCCGGCTGGCCACCTGTTCGTTGTCGGCGGGCGGCGGGATTCCCCAAGAGATACGGGAAGATCCTTGTCACTCGATCTACGGCCGGCCGTCCGGTCTCGTCCTGCATTGTCCGGAGATGGGCAGGTGCCGCGGGCCCCTCCGTCGAAAGACACCTGCAACGCGGGGACGACCTCCGCTGCTGAGGAGTGCCGTGATCCGCACCGCGTCCCGTCCCCGCTCGACGGCCCCGGCCGCCCTGGCCGCCACCGGTGCGGTCCTGCTGGCCCTGGTCGGCGCCGCCCTGCCCGCCCACGCCGCCGGCAGCACGACGTACGACGGCGGCAGCACCGTGCTGAACATCCTGCCGCCGGGGTCACGGGGGAACGTCTCCGCTCCGGACGCGGTCGCCGTGGGCCCGAGCCGCATCGCGAGCGGGACGACACCGCAGAACTTCGCCGACCAGCTCGAGATGTACGACGCCATCAACACCAAGGCGCCCGGCCAGCTCGCGACCTCGGACCTGACGAAGTACTTCAAGGAGGCGCCCATCGACCTCCCCGCGGACCAGGTGGTCAGCACCGAGACCCCGCGGCCCGGCACGCGCGTCCAGCGCGACCGCTTCGGCGTCCCCTTCATCACCGGCGTCACCGCCGAGGACGTCGCCTACGGCGCCGGCTACGCCGGGACGCAGGACCGCATGTTCCTCACCGACCTGCTGCGCCACGTCGGCGCAGCCCGCAGCGCGGAGTTCCTCGGCGGCACACCCGGCAACATCGCGATGGACGCCAGCCAGCTCAAGGCGGCGGCGTACACCCGCGCCGAGGCCGAGGCGCAGCTCGACAAGACCCTCACCCGGTTCCCGAAGGAGGGGGCGGCCCTGCTGCGCCGCCTCGACGCCTTCGTCGAGGGCATCAACGCTGCCCAGCGCGCGCTGTGCCCCCTGGCGTTCGGCGCACCCGTGGGTGCCGTCACCGGAGGCGAGGCGCAGGTCGGCGCCGGCTTCGGCCCGGACTGCCCGGTCGAGTACGCCGCGCTGCGCAACCCGCCGACCGACTTCACCCGCGCGGACATCGTCTACATCGCCTCGCTGGTCGGCGGCATCTTCGGCAAGGGCGGTGGCGGCGAGACCGCGAACGCGCGCTGGCTGCGACAGCTCGAGGCCAAGTACGGCCGCACGAAGGCGATCTCGGTCTTCGAGGACTTCCGCGAGCGCAACGACCCGGAGGCGCCGACCACGGCGTCGATCCGCTTCCCGTACGAGGGCAAGGCGGTGGACCCGTCCGCGCCGGGCGCAGCCCTGCCCGACCTGACCGCGACGGCGGTGCCGGCGACGGGCAGCGACGCCGGCAGCGCGGGGCTCGCCGTGCCCGCCGCCGCCGACCCGGAGTCGCCCACCTTCGGCGTGCTGGACGGCCCGTTCGGCAAGCTCGACCTCGGCCTGCGCGCCCACGGGATGAGCAACGCCCTGCTCGTGGACGCCGCGCACTCCGAGTCCGGCCACCCGACCGTCGTGTTCGGCCCGCAGACCGGCTACTTCACCCCTCAGCTGCTGACCGAGGTCTCCCTGCGCGGACCCGGCATCGCCGCCCGCGGCGTGTCCTTCACCGGGACCCAGCTGCTGGTCGAGCTCGGCCACGGCGTCGACTACGCCTGGTCAGCCACCTCAGCGTCCGGCGACCTCATCGACACCGTCGCCGAGCGCCTGTGCAACGTCGACGGCAGCGCACCCACGACCGGATCGACGGCCTACCTCGTCGACGGGACGTGCACGCCGTTCGACGCCTACGTCCACGAGGAGACCGCCCTCCCGTCCGCGGCCGGCACGGCCGAGCCGCAGGTCGTCCGGCTGCAGGTGCAGCGCACGCGCCACGGCATCGTCCAGGAGCGCACCACCGTCGGCGGCAAGCCCGTCGCCCTGGTGCTGCAGCGCTCGACGTACGGCCAGGAGCTCGACTCGGCGGTGGGCTTCTCGCGCGTCAACGACCCCGGCTTCACCCACGACGCCGCCAGCTTCCAGCGCGCCTTCGACGGCGTGGACTACACGTTCAACTGGTTCTACGTCGACGACCGCGACATCTCCTACTTCAAGAGCGGTCTGCTGCCCGTACGCGCGCCCGGCGTCTCGGCCGACCTGCCGCGCTTCGGCGACCGCACCTACGACTGGCGCGGCTTCATCCCGTTCGCGGCCAAGCCGAAGCAGACCAACCCTCCGCAGGGCTACCTGACGAGCTGGAACAACAAGCAGGCGCCGGGCTTCTCGGCAGCCGACAACACCTGGAGCTACGGCCCGGTCTACCGCTCACTGCTGCTGGACAAGCGTATCCGGGAGCGCATCGCCGGGGGCAGGAAGATCACCCGGGTCGGCCTCGTCGAGGCCATGCAGGACGCCGCGACCACCGACCTGCGCGGCGAGGTCCTGCTGCCGCTGCTGCTGGACGTCGTCGGGGACGACCCGGCGCAGAAGCCGGCGATCGACACCCTCAAGGCGTGGCTGGCGGCGCAGACCCACCGCGTCGACCGCGACCGCGACGGCACCTACGGGAACGCCTCCGCCATCGCCCTGTTCGACGAGTGGTGGCAGGGCCCGTCCGGCCAGTCGGTCGCCAAGGACGTGCTGCGGGGGACGCTGGGTGACCTCGTCGACCAGCTGCCGCAGAAGATCGACGACCACCCGCGCCTCGGGCTCGGGTCGTCCTGGAACGGCGTCGCCTGGTACGGCTACGTCTCCAAGGACCTGCGCTCCGTGCTGGGCCGTTCGGTCACCGGTGCCTACTCCCAGACGTACTGCGGCGGCGGCTCGCTCGCGACCTGCCGCGCGCAGCTGCGCGCCTCGCTGGCTGCAGCGACGTCCCGCATCCTGGCCGAGCAGGGCGCGGCCACGGTCAGCGCGCTGACCTACGACAAGAGCGAGGACTTCATCCGGGCCACCACGGGCGGGCTCGTCGGCACGCGGCCGATCGACTGGCAGAACCGGCCGACGTTCCAGCAGGTGGTGGGCTTCTCGACGCACCGCGCCCGCACGGCCGGCACCGGGACCGGCACCGCGACGGCACCGACCCCAGGCGCTCCCGCTGGCGCCGGCCGGCCGGCTGCCACGGGGCAGCTGCCCGCGACGGGCGTCACGGCCGGTGTCCCCGCGCTCGCAGCCCTGCTGCTCCTGCTCGGTGCGGTCACGCTGCGCCGCAGGCGGACGGTCTAGGCGAACGACAGGCGCCGAGCCCGCAGGCAGGCGTCGACGACCACCCCGGCGTCGGCGACGGGCGCCTCCCCGACGAACGCCCGCCAGAACGCCTCGTAGCGCACGGCCCCCTGCTCGTTGCCCTCGAAGTGGTGCGCGGTCTCGTAGCGCGACCACCGGTAGTAGCGGTTGCGCCACCGATGCCCGTCGCGCACGGCGAACGAAGTGCCGCGGCCCAGGTGCAGCAGCAGCTCGTCGCGGAACACCGGCACGTCGACAGCGCGCAGCCCCTGCTGGTGCAGCGCGACCTGCAGGGCGATTCCGGGCTCGCCGTCCTCCTGGAAGGGCGGCAGCGGGCGCTGCCACAGGACCGTGGGATCCAGCAGCAGGCTGCTCACGTGCACGTACGGCCAGTAGCGCGGATGCGGCCCCACGGCGCCGCCGACCGGCTCCTCGTCCGGCCGCCAGTGCGGCTGCCAGATCGTCCACGGGTCAGCCTCGTTCGGGAGGACGCGTCCTTCCGGCCAGCGCAGGGGGAACGGGCTGCGCACCTGGCCCGCCAGCACCGCACCCGACCGCGACATCGCCTCGACGGTGGCGCGGAGGGCCTCCGGACGCAGCACGATGACGTCGGAGTCGAGGATCCACACGAGATCCACCCCCTGGCCGGCGCTCTGCTGCTCGGCGAGATGGGAGAGCCCGCGGTTCAGACCGGGACCGTGGTACGGCCGGACCGCGTTGCGAAGCAGGGAGATGATGCCGGCGTCGTGCAGGCCCTGGAGCACACCCGTGGAGTCGGGCTCGGGCGAGTTGTCGACCACGACGATGCTCTTCAGCGAGCCGGGCTCGAGCACGCGCATCAGCGAGAAGACCAGCTGCGCCGTCATCTGCGCGGTGTCGTAGTTGACGACGACGGCGGCGACACGGGGTGCGCTCGCGCCCGAGAACGGCTGCGTCGTCGGCCAGCAGGTGCGCCGGCGGTCCTCGTCCCACGACTCCGCGCGCGCCCGCACACCGCGCACGCGTCGAACGGCGCTGCGCAGGAGCGGCGGCGGGCCGGCCCGGCGCTCGCTCACGAGGGTGAGGGCAGCACGACCAGGTCGGCCTGCTCGTCCGCGTGCGCGATCGACCCCCCGGCGTCGACGGAGCCGGCGCTCACCGGACCTGGTTGCGACCGCGGGCCTTGGCCTCGTACAGCAGCGCGTCGGCCATCCGGTACAGCCCGTCGTCGCCCATGCCGTCGAGCAGCTGCGAGACGCCCGCCGAGGCGGTCACGGTGCCGACTGTCGGGAACGGCGTGCCGCTGACCGCGTCCAGGGCGGCCTCGAGCAGACCGTGGGCCGTGGGCGCGTCGGTGCAGGGCATCAGCACCGCGAACTCCTCGCCGCCGACACGGGCGACCGTCCCGACCCCGGCCGTCGCGGCCACGATCCGCTGCACGAAGTCGACGAGCACCTCGTCGCCGACGGCATGCCCGTAGCGGTCGTTGACCGACTTGAAGTGGTCGATGTCGACCAGTGCGAGCGTCAGCGGCTCGGCCTCGGTGGCGGCGGCAACCGCGGCGCGCAGGTCGTCGCGGAAGGAGCGGCTGTTCTGCACGCCCGTGAGCGGGTCGCTGGCGGCCCGCTCCTCGAGCCACCGCTCGCGGGCCTGCTCGTCGGTGATGTCCCTCAGCAGCACGATCCACATCGGGGTGCCGCCGTCCGAGGGAAGGCCGGTCGCCGTCATGCTCGCGGTCAGGGTGGTGCCGTCCTTGCGGCGCAGGCGGACCTCACCGCTCCCCCCGCCCGACGCCTTGAGCCGGGTACGCAGGGCTCGCAGCCCGGCCACGTCCTCCTGCGGCCAGAAGGGGTAGACCGTCCCCACGCCGACCAGCTCCTCGGCCGCGAACCCGGTCATCCGGCACAGGGCGTCGTTGACCTCGAGGATGTGACCGTCGGCGGACAGCAGGTAGCCCTCGGACAGGCTGCGCACGACCGCCCGGCTGAGGTCGCGCTCGCGCCCCGCCTGCAGCGCTCCCGCCCGCAGGTCGGTGATGTCCAGCACGACGCCGGAGACGGCCACCGGTCGCCCGGCCTCGTCCAGGTCTGCGCAGGCCGAGGACCGCAGGTGCAGGACCCGGCCGTCGGGGAGCAGCGCTCTGTGCTCGAGGGTGTACGCCTCCCCCTGGTCGACCAGACGCGCCGCATGGGCAGCGACACGCTGCTTGTCATCGGGGTGCACTGCGGCGAGGAAGTCCTGCAGCGCCGGGGCGGGACCGTCCGCCGGCCAGCCCAGCATCGACCGCGCTGCGCCGTTCGTGGTCAGGGCACCCGTGCCCAGGTCGAGCGCCCACAGCCCGACCCCGGCGAGCTCTTGGGCGTGCTGGGCGGCAGACGGGACCGCGCCGCGCTGGACCACGTGGTGTGGCTCCTCTCACGCGTCCAGGAGCGCTCGGTGCGTCCGGCCCGCATGCTGCCGCAAGATTCGGTCCCGCGGAGGTGGTTCGCGCCATGTGGAGTTCCTGTGGCAGTGCCCGGACTGCCGCGCGCCCTGGTCGCAGCACCCCTGACCGACGCCGCCGGTAGGTTCGGCGCGTGACGACGCCGGAGAGCCGGGCGGCCACCTCGGCGGCGATCGGCGCCCTGACGGACTTCCTGCTCGAGATGGAGGCCGGCTCCCCCCGGCCGGTCGGCGCCTACCTGCAGCAGCTGGTGGACGAGGACGGCGTCGGCGCCCTCGCACAGGGCTACTTCGGGTTGCTCAACCTGTCCGCGCTCCTGCTGCCGATGGCGGCGGCCAGCGAGGACCTCGAGCCGCGCCAGCTCCTGACGCAGATCGCCCTGGTGCTGGCCCGCGAGGACGAGTAGCCGCCCGCCGGTAGCGTCCTCGCGACGGCAGCCGCTGCCGCGGGGAGGGGCCAGACGTGCGGGGCTACGCAGGCAGGACGGCCGTCATCACGGGGGCCGGGTCGGGCATCGGCAGGGCGCTCGCGATCGAGCTGGCCGGCCACGGCGCTCGGCTCGCGCTGTCCGACGTCGACGAGGCGTCGGTGGCCGACACCGCGCAGGTCGTGAGCCGGTTCGGCGGCGACGTCGGCTCGTACGCGCTGGACGTCGCGGACCGCGAGGCGGTCTTCGCGCACGCCGACCAGGTGGCCGCAGACTTCGGCGCCGTGCATCTGGTGGTCAACAACGCCGGCGTCGCGCTGCACGGCCCGGTCGCCGAGCTGTCCGACAAGGACATGCACTGGCTCATGGACATCAACTACTGGGGCGTCGTCGCGGGGTCGCAGGCGTTCCTGCCGCACCTGGCCGCGTCCGGCGACGGTCAGCTGGCCAACGTCTCCAGCATCTTCGGCATCATCGCGGTCCCCAAGCAGGCGGCCTACAACGCCGCGAAGTTCGCCGTGCGGGGCTTCACCGAGGCGTTGCGCCAGGAGATGGCGACCAGCGGGACCCCCGTCAGCGTCAGCTGCATCCACCCCGGCGGAATCCGGACGGCCATCGCCCGCAACGCCCGCACCACCGCGTCGGAGGACCCGGCGCAGACCGCCGACCTGTTCGACCAGCTCGCGCGCACGTCACCGCAGACGGCCGCCCGGACCATCGTGCGCGGGCTGCGACGTGACAAGGCCCGCATCCTCGTCGGCCCGGACGCCTGGGCGATGGCGGCGCTCCCCCGCCTGCTCGGCGCGCAGTACGGCCGCGTCGTCGGCCTCGGCGCCGCGCGCGCCGGTCTCTAGCCGCACCGACGACTCGACCCTCAGGGGCGTGCTCCCCGCCCGACGGGTCCGCCCGGCAGCGTCGCGAGGACCTCGTACGCCTGCGCCGCCCATGCGCACAGCAGTGCCCGAGTGGCGGCCGGATCCACCACCTCCTCGACGAGGTAGCTCTCGGCCGTGCGGAAGGGCGAGCGGACGGACTCGAGCCGGGCTGCGATCTGCTCCTTCAGCGCTACGGCGTCGGGACTCTCGGCCAGCAGCCGCTTGAACGCGACCTCGAGGCCACCCTCGATCGGCAGCGAGCCCCAGTCGCCCGACGGCCACGCGATCCGGTACGACCAGCGACCCAGGGGACGGTGGCCGGCGCCCGCGACACCGAAGCACCGGCGGACCAGCACCGAGGCCCACGGGACCCGCGACTGCTCGACCGCCGACAGCGCCCGCGCGCCGTGGCGCACCACAGCGGCGGCCTCGCTGGCCGAGCCGATGACGAACCCCGGCTGGTCGACCAGGTGCACCACGGGCAGCCGGAACGTGTCGGCGAGGTCGACGAAGCGGGCCTGCTTGTCGGCGCCGGACGCCGTCATCCCGCCGCCGTAGACGCGGGGGTCGCTGGACAGGACCGCGACCGGCCGGCCGCCGAGTCGCGCGAAGGCGGTGACGGTGCCGGGCGCGTGCAGCCGACCGAGCTCGAGGACCGACCCGGTGTCGAACACGCTGTGCAGCAGGGCCCGGACGTCGTACGGCTGACGCCGTTCCCGCGGCACGATCGACCGCAGCGCCTCGTCCTCGCGATCCTCCGGGTCCTCGCAGGCGACGACCGGCGGGAGCTCCCACACGTGCTGCGGGAGGTAGGACAGCACCCGGCGCACCAGCTCGAGCGCCTCGGCCTCGGTGTCTGCGACGAGGTCGACGGTGCCCGCGCGTCCGGCGACGCGCCAGCCGCCGAGCGCCTCCTTGTCGACCGTCTCGCCCATGCCCGCCTCGACCACGGCCGGCCCCGCGACGAACACCTGCGCGAGCTCACGCACCATCACGCTGACGTGGCTGGTCACCAGGCGCACCGCCCCGAGCCCGGCGACCGGTCCCAGCGCGGCGGTCACGACCGGCACCGTCGACAGCGCCTCGACCATGGCGTCCCAGCCCGGGTTGAATGGCACGTAGGTCCGCCCGAACTGCTCGAGCGACTCGACCGTGCCGCCACCGCCGGTGCCGTCGAGCAGCCGGACCACGGGCACCCGCTCCGCGACCGCGCGCCGCTCCACGTCGACCTGCTTGGCGACGAGCTGCAGGTTCGCGGCGCCGCCCTTGACGGTGAAGTCGTCGCCGGTCACGACGACCCGACGGCCGTGGAGCCGACCCGTGCCGGCCATGATGCTCGCCGGGACGAAGCCGGTCAGCCCACCGTCCGAGTCGTACTCGGCAGTGCCGGCGACGCTGCCGACCTCGGCGAAGCTGCCGTCGTCCAGCAGGTCGTCGAGGCGCTCGCGCACCGTGCGCCGGCCCGTCGCGCGCTGCCGGGCGACGCGCTCGGCGCCGCCCAGCTCGGCAGCCAGCGCCTGCCGGTGGGCCAGCTCCGCGAGCTCGGGTTCCCAGGTCATCCGGGCACCCTACGAGCGGTCAGCCGCGGGCCGGGCACCCGGGCTTGCGGGACTTGCCGGGGCAGGTCGGCGTCTGCTCGACGGGTGCGGGCGCCGGGTAGGTCCAGGCGTCGCCGGGCTGGACGGTGTCCCCCTGACCGGGCACGCCGTCGGCGCCGTGCCAGTCGAAGGAGAAGTACGGCGCACCGAGGCAGGGCGCGGTGACGGCGCCGTCCGGGCGCAGGAAGTTGGTCTTCATCACGCGGCCGCAGGCGGTGTTGCGCGGGGCCTCGTGCGGGTCCTGGCCGAGCTTGGGCGGCGTGTTGGTCGTGGGCGGCGCCGGGGTGCCTCGCCGGTTGCTCGCACTCTGCGGACCGCTGTCGAAGTAGACCAGGGCGCTGCCGTCGTACGGGTAGGCCGCGATGCGCGGGATGCCCCACTGCGGCGTCACGTCGGGCGAGCGTCCGGTGGACAGCGAGCTCGGGTCGAGGCCCGCGCCGATGGTGCGGGCAGCGACCTCGGCGGAGACGTTGGCGACCTGGTGGTCCCCGAACGCCACCTGGTACATCACCTTGTGGGCAGGGGTGTTCGGCAGCTCGTTGCCCGGCTTGAGCTGGTTGACGTAGCCGTTGGGATCGGCCCGGTCCCAGAGGATCTGGATGAGCGAGAGCAGCAACGGCCGCTCGAGCTCGCTCGGGTAGGTCGTGTAGAGCGGCACCGAGTAGAGCGCGAAGTCGACGCTGCGGGTCAGCAGCGTGGAGTAGTTGATGCCGGGCACCCCGAGCACGCCCCGGTCCATGTCCGGGGCGACCGCCATGACGGTGCCGCCGTAGATGCCGCCCTGGCTGTTGCCGTCGTAGTAGGCGCGCGTGGTGTCGAGGAAGGACTGCTTGCCCGCGCCCTTGTCGACCTGGAACGCCGCGTTGGACGACAGTCCCTTCGGGTGGATCATCAGCCGGGCGAGGTGCAGGAAGTTCAGCTCGCCCTGCTGGGTGTGGTCGATGACCGCCGGGAAGCGGTCCATGTCGACGAGCGCGGCGGCGACCGTCGGCAGGTCTTGGGTGGCGAAGCCCTCCCAGTCCGGCGCGCAGTACATGAAGCCGTGCTCACGGGTCATCGCCGCGACCTGGCCCTGCCCGACCTCGCCCTGCCCCCCGAGCAGGCCGTGGCCGTACAGGCTCGGTCGCACCTTCTCCAGCGTCGTCGCGTCGTAGACCCGGCGCGGCACCTTGCAGGTGAACTTCGCGGTCGTCACGTTGCCCGGGAGCTGCAGCGGCTGCATCCGGGTCGTCGGGTCGGCGTAGACGAACTCACCGCCCGGCGCGCAGGCCGGCGTGCTGATGTAGCAGGGGACGGTGAACGTCCCCGTGATCGTGTGGACGCCGTCCGCGGCGACCGTGTCGGCGTCGACGGTGAACGGCGGCGCGTCACCCTGGACCCTGCGGTCCGCGAGCTTGGTGTCGCCGAGCTGGGCGAAGGAGTCGTCGCGCATGTGGAGCAGCCGGCCGGCGATGTTCGTCGCGCTGGCGACGGAGAAGTCCCAGGCCTGGTAGAGGTCCGAGCGCGCGAAGCCGGCCTCGGTGAGCACCGGGAAGACGTCCTTCTCGTAGCGCTCGGTCCGGGGGTCGGCAGCGGCCAGCGGTCCGCCGTCGCGGTACTGCGCGAACGTCGGCGTCGCGGGGATGACCGCCCCCGTCCTGTCGCGCAGGGTGCGCAGGCCCACGACGTAGCGGTGGCCGTTGACGAAGTTCACGGCCGGCCGGATCAGCAGGTTCACGTTGGCCGTGTTCTCGGGCCGCGCCGGCGGGGCGGGCACGCCCGCGTCGGCGCCGCCACCCTCGTCGTAGGCCACCTGGGCCTGCGCGAGGGGGTTCAGCGGGTTGGTGTCGATCTCGGTCCAGATCGGGTGCCGCTGGCCGGTCTGCACGTCGATGACGACGACCGGGGCGTCGGCGGCGCGGTAGCGGGCCATGTCCGTGATCGGGACCGAGCCGGTGCGCTGGAACGCCTCGGGGTTGTCGAGCCCGGGCACGCGAACGACGATCAGCTGACCGGGTGAGAACCCGTCGCTGTCGGCGTACGGCAGCGGGTTGATCGGCTTGCCCGCGGCGTTCTTCGGCATCCCGGCCAGCGGCAGGTTCAGTCGCCGGTCCGTGCCGGTGCCCGTGGTGTAGAGGTTGCTCGGCCACGGCAGCATGCACGTGGTGCCGTCCTGGCCGGGCGTCGGCAGCACCGTCCGGTCGCACGGGTTGACGACGTCCACCGGCGAGGTCGCCACCGGCGCGTCATGCGGCCGGGGCGTGGCGTCACGGGCCGTGGGCGCGGCGTACGGACCGGACGCCTGCTGCGCCTGGGCGCCGGGCAGCGCGGCGAGCCCCGCGGTGAGCGTGACCGCCGCGAGGGCGGCGACCAGGCGGGGACGGGAAGCGGTGAGGACGACGCGCACGGGTGCTCCAGCGAGTTGCAGGCGGGTTGCCGCTCAGTTCGCCGTCGGGCGGGCGCCTCCTGCCACCGAGGTGGAACGCGTTCTCAAGAGGGCGAGCGGCCCGGCGTACATCTGCTCCTTGATGGCGCCCAGCGTGGGACCTGCCTTGCCGGCGAGCGCGGCTGCCCGCGCGACCGCCGTGGTGACGACCTCGTCCTCGGCGACCGCCGCGTCGGCGATGCCGCTCGCCAGGGCCTGCTGGCCGCCGTAACGCTGTCCCGTCGTCATCGCCACGTGGGCCGTCTGCGGAGCGAGCCTGGCCTGGATCAACGCCCCCATGCCGGGGGTGAAGGGGATCGCGATGTCGACCTCGGGCAGGCAGAAGAAGCCGCGGTCCGCCCGCATCACCCGCAGGTCGTGCGCCAGGGCCAGCATCGCGCCGGCCGCGAACACGTGCCCCTGCAGCGCCGCCACCGCCGGCATCGGCAGGGCCAGCACGCGGGCGAACAGCGCGTGCACGTCGTCGACGAAGGGGCCGCTCTGCTCGGCGTGCGCTCCCAGCCACTCGAGGTCGAGCCCGTTGCTCCAGAACTTGCCGGTCGCGCGGGTGACCAGCGCCTTGGGACCCGAGGCCGCCTCGACCTCGTCCAGGGCGGCGCCGACGGACTGCAGCCACGGTGGGTTGAAGCGGTTCTCGTCGGTGCCGAGGTCGAGCAGGAAGACGTCGCCGTCGCGGTCGAGGGTGGGCACGGCGAGAACCTAGCGGGAGGGTGGAGTCCGCAGCTCGCGCACCAGCCCCAGCAGGTCGGTCACCAGCCCACGCAGCAGCCGGTACCGCGCCAGCCCGACGAGCCGCACGACGACGGGCACCGTGCGGTCGACGAGGGCGTAGGTCTTGGCCGAGCCGGCCGAGTCGTCGTGCACCCAGAACAGGACGACGCCCATCTGGTAGAGCCAGAGCAGCTCCGGCAGCGCCTCGCGCAGGTCCGCCGGCGCCTTCAGCCCGACCGCGCCCTCCACCGCCTCGGCGTACAGCCCGATCGCCACCTCGCGTGCAGGTGCCGACTCGTCGCTGAACGGGCTCAGCGGGCTCGTCGGGTCCGCGGCGAAGCGGAAGAAGTCGACGGCGAAGTCCTTCTCCGACTGCATCGTGTCGACGCGCGCGCGCAGGACACCCAGCAGCCGCGCCTCGAAGTCCTTCTCGCCGTCGAGCACCGGCCGCGCCGCCACGACGTGCCGCTCCTGTCCATCGCGCAGATCGCGGCCACCCACGGCGTCGTCAACGCGCTGGCCGTCGGGCTCTGCGGGCTGCTCGGCTGGTGGCGACTGGGCGGTCGGCCGCTCTGACCGGGGCGCCGTGCCCCCGTGCCCGGACGCCCACGGCGCCCCTGGGAGACTGCCCGGCGTGACCCTCCTGCACGCGGCCGGCCCGCTGGACTGGCTGGAGCCGGCGGCGCAGGCGCGCGAGCGGGCAGGACTCCGGCGCACCCTCCGGTCGCGGCCCGCAGGCGGCGAACCGGTCC
>JBKJQM010000013.1:0-4780 GCA_046594005.1 Mycobacteriales bacterium | reverse complement strand
CGACGAGCCCACCAACCACCTCGACGCCGAGAGCGTGCTGTGGCTGGAGAAGCACCTGTCGCAGTACGCCGGTGCCGTGCTGGCCGTGACCCACGACCGCTACTTCCTCGACAACGTCGCCGAGTGGATCCTCGAGCTCGACCGCGGCCGCGCCTACCCGTACGAAGGCAACTACTCCACCTACCTCGAGAAGAAGCAGGAGCGCCTCGCGGTCCAGGGCAAGAAGGACGCCAAGCTCTCCAAGCGCCTCAAGGAGGAGCTGGAGTGGGTCCGGCAGAACGCCAAGGGCCGTCAGACCAAGAGCAAGAGCCGGCTGGCCCGCTACGAGGAGATGGCCGCCGAGGCCGAGAAGAACCGCAAGCTCGACTTCGAGGAGATCCAGATCCCGGCCGGGCCGCGCCTGGGCTCGGTCGTCATCGAGGCGCAGGACCTGCGCAAGGGGTTCGGCGACCGGGTGCTCATCGACGGGCTGACCTTCACGATGCCGCGCGGCGGGATCGTCGGGATCATCGGTCCGAACGGCGTCGGCAAGACCACGCTGTTCAAGACGATCGTCGGGCTGGAGCAGGCCGATGCCGGCCAGGTCCGCGTCGGCGAGACCGTGAAGATCTCCTACGTCGACCAGAACCGCTCCAACATCAACCCGGAGAAGACGGTCTGGGAGGTCGTCTCCGACGGCCTGGACTACATCCAGGTCGGCGCCCAGGAGATGCCGAGCCGGGCCTACATCGGCGCCTTCGGCTTCAAGGGCCCGGACCAGCAGAAGAAGGCCGGCGTGCTGTCCGGTGGCGAGCGCAACCGCCTCAACCTGGCGCTGACCCTCAAGGAGGGCGGCAACGTCCTGCTGCTCGACGAGCCGACCAACGACCTCGACACCGAGACGCTCGGCAGCCTCGAGAACGCGCTGCTCGAGTTCCCCGGCTGCGCCGTGGTCATCAGCCACGACCGCTGGTTCCTCGACCGGGTCGCGACGCACATCCTCGCCTGGGAGGGCACCGACGAGGACGCGAGCCGCTGGTACTGGTTCGAGGGCAACTTCGAGTCGTACGAGAAGAACAAGGTCGAGCGCCTGGGCGCCGACGCGGCGCGCCCGCACCGCGTCACCTACCGCAAGCTGACGCGCGACTGAGCGCCGCACCGCCCTGACCACCGAACCGGCCGAGGGACGGGCCGCCGCGCGCTGGGCGGGCCCGTCCTTCGCCGGGGTCGTGGTGCTCAGCCTCTACGTGCTGTTCTCGCCGACGCAGGGCGGACCCACGCTGTTCGAGAACAGCGACAAGGTCGTGCACTGCACGCTGTTCGCCCTGCTCGCCGGCACCACCCGCTGGCGCTTCGGACGCGCGCTGCCGCTGCTCGCTGCGGTGGCGGCCTACGCGGCGCTCAGCGAGGTCGTGCAGGCGGTCCTGCTGCCGCACCGCAGCGGCGACGTCCTGGACGTCGTCGCCGACCTGGTTGGGGCGCTGCTCGGCTGGACGCTCGCCGGCCGGCTGCTCGATCGCGTGACCACGAGTCGCGGCTAGCCGACCGGCTCCTCGACAGGGGCCTCGTCTCGCTGCCGCGGCAGGTCACCGGCCACCCGCTCCGGCCGGCGCGGGGACGGCTCGACGCGCAGCGGCCGGGCCAGCCAGGCGGGCAGCCACCAGTTCCACTCGCCGAGCAGCGACACCAGCGCCGGGACGAGGAGCGCGCGCACGATCGTGGCGTCGATGAGGATGCCCACGCCCAGCGCGGTGGCGAGCACCTTGATGTCGGTGCCGGGTCCGGAGGCCAGCGCCATGAACGCCAGGAACAGGATCAGCGCCGCGCAGGTGACCAGGCGACCGGTGCGGCCGAGCCCCTCCTCGACCGCCTGGCGGGTGGAGCCGCTCTCGTCGTACTCCTCGCGCATCCGCGACAGGATGAAGACCTCGTAGTCCATCGACAGCCCGAACAGGAACGCGAAGATGAGGATCGGCAGCCAGAAGGTCACCGCTCCGGTCGCGGCGATGTCGAACACCGCGCCGGACCCGTGGCCCTGCTGCCAGAACAGGACCACGAAGCCGAACGTCGCAGCGACCGACAGGACGTTCAGCAGCACCGCCTTGATGGGCAGCAGCAGCGAGCGGAACGCCCGCACCAGCAGCAGGAACGTCGCGAGCGCGATCAGGCCCATGACCAGCGGCAGGCGCTTGAAGACCGCGCTGCTGTAGTCCAGGACGGTGGCGCCGGGGCCGGAGACGCCGACCACCCCGTCGACGCCGGCCAGGCTGTCGACCACCCGCTCGACGACCCGCGAGGACTGGATGTCGACGAGCTCGGCGTCCGGGACGACGTGCACGACGGCCGTGCCGTCCTTGCGCCAGGTCGGGTCGTCGGGGGCGACGGCGAAGGAGATGCCGTCGACCTGCTCGACCCGCGACACGACCTCGTCGGCCGTGGCGGCGGCGTCGTCCCCGCGGATGAAGACCTCGAGGGAGGTGACCAGGCCAGCCGGCGCGCCGCCGTCCCGGAGCGTCCTGAGCGCGTCGACCGCCGGGCCCTGCGTCGCGAGGGACTCGGTGCGGGCCAGCCCGATCCGGATGTCGAACACGGGAGCGATGAGCACCGCCAGGAGCACCAGGCCGACGGTCGCCGCGACCCAGCGGTGCCGTCCGATGAGCCGCGCCCACGCCGTCCACGCGCGGGAGGCGGTGGTCTCGTGGCGGACCCGGGGCCAGTCGACCTTGGGCCCGATGCTGCCGAGGATCGCCGGCAGCAGGGTCAGCACGACCAGCGTGCTCACCACGGGGATCAGCAGCCCGCCGAGGCCCATGCTGCGCAGGAACGGCACGGGCACGACGACCAGGGCGAGCAGCGAGATCGCGACGGTCCCGGCGGAGGACAGCACGGCGTGCCCGGCGGTGCGCATGGCCTCGACCACGGCCTCGTCGTTGGACAGGCCGTGCTCGCGCTCCTCCCGCCACCGGGTGACCAGCAGCAGCGAGTAGTCGATCGCGACGCCCAGCCCGACGAGGGCGATGAGGAACTGCACGACGAAGCTGACGTCGGTGACGTAGCTGACGGCCAGGACGCACAGGAAGGTCGCCAGGATGGACACGGCGGCGATGACGAGCGGCGTCAGCGCCAGGAAGGACGCGAAGACGAACAGCAGGACGACGAGGGCGCCGACGGCGCCGAGCAGCGTCTCGACGAGCAGGCTGGGGGCTTCCTGGCCGTCGGAGTCCGTGGCGTTGCCGGCGGACAGCTCGAAGTAGCCGGTCGTGCGGATCTGCAGACCCGTCGCCGTGGCCTGCTGGTCGAGCAGGCCCTTGGCCTGCTGGAACGCGGCTTTGAAGGAGAAGTCGGTGAACTTCTGGTCGACGACGATGCCGTACGCCGTGCCGCCGTCGTCGGTGACGAACCGGTCGGACCCGGTGTTGCCCTGCCAGACGACGCGGTACTGCGGGAACTGCTTCTGCAGCGCCCGGAAGACGCCGTCGACGTCAGCGGCACGCCCGGTGATCGCGCCGGCCGGATCGGTCAGCGCGACGATCGACGTGCCCTCGTCGGGGCCGTTGCCGTACTGGGCGACCAGCTGCTTCTCGGTCTCGTAGCCCTGCTGGCCGGGCAGCGAGAAGTCGACCGTGAGCCGCTCGGTGGTGGCCCCGGCGGTGGCGCCGCCCGCGACCATGACGACGAGCCAGAACAGCGCCACCCACTTCTTGTGCCGCAGTACGAACCGCGCGAGCCCCACCATGAGGTTCTTCCCCCCCCAGAGATCGAGTCCGAGGGCAGGCTACGTGCGAGGTCCGACAACAGCGACCGGTGTGCGGGAAGTCGACACGGCCGCTCACGCAGAGCGACGGTCCTCAGCGCAGCAGTCTGTCGTCCTGCGGGGGGTGGTTGACCAGCGAGTGGGCGGCCCGCTCGAGGTGGTCCCAGATGGCGGCGCGAGCCTCGTCCGAGATGTCGAGCCGCGTCACGGCCGGGAGCATGTGCGACAGCCAGGCGTCGCGCTCGCGCTCGCCGACCTGCCAGGCGACGTGCCGCATGCGCAGGCGCGGGTGGCCGCGCTGCTCGGAGTAGGTGCCGGGCCCGCCCCAGTACTGCACGAGGAACATCCGCAGCCGCTCCTCGGCGGGGCCGAGGTCCTCGGGGTACAGCGGGCGAAGCACCGGGTCCTGCGCGACGCCGGCGTAGAAGTCGGCCACGAGCTGGCGGAACACTGGCTCACCGCCGAGCGCGTCGTACAGGCTCTCCACCCCGTCGAGACTAGGCGGAACGCCTGCTGCCCAACGCAGCTGTCCGGCGGTCGGCGGACGCCCGTGCGGCGGCACCGGCGATGTTGGCCAGCATCCCGCCGAAGACGACGCCGTGGAAGGGCGCGATGGACCACCAGTAGGCGTGCCCGGCCAGGCCGCGGGGGTGGAACAGCGCCCGCTGGACGAACAGCGTCCGCCCGTTCTCGTCGGTGTCGACCCCGAGCTCCAACCACGCCGCACCGGGCAGCTTCATCTCGGCCCGCAGCCGGAGCAGCTTCTGGTCGACGATCTCCTCGACCCGCCAGAAGTCGAGGGACTCGCCGATGTGCAGCTCGTCCGGGTCACGGCGGCCGCGGCGCAGGCCGACCCCGCCGACCAGCCGGTCCAGCTGTCCCCGCACGGCCCAGGCCAGCGGGAAGGAGTACCAGCCGTTCTCCCCGCCGATGCCCTTGATGACCTGCCACAGGTCCTGCGGGTCGGCGTCCACCACGCGGACCCGCCGGTCCTCGTACAGGGACCCGCCGGCCCAGTCCGGCTCGCGCTGCTGCGCATCAAGGAGG
>JBKJQM010000266.1:0-7318 GCA_046594005.1 Mycobacteriales bacterium | reverse complement strand
CGCCCACCCGCACGTCGTCGTCGTCGGCGAGCCGGTCGTACGCCTGCGCCACCTCGGCGATCACGTCGAGGTTCCAAGCGCAACGCCTGGAACCTCGACGTCATCGCCGAGGTGGCGCAGGCGTACGACCGGCTCGCCGACGACGACGACGTGCGGGTGGGCGTCGTGTTCGGCCACGGCGACCACTTCTCCGCCGGGCTCGACCTGGCCGAGGTGCTGCCGGCGGTGCAGGAGAACGGTCCGTCGGTGCTGTCGGGCGCGAGCACGCACGACCCGTTCGGCCTGTGGGGACCGCCCGTCTCGAAGCCCGTCGTGATGGCGGTGCAGGGCATCGCGTTCACGCTGTCCATCGAGCTCGCGCTCGCCAGTGACATCGTCGTGGCCGCCGACGACGTGCGGTTCCGCCAGCTCGAGGTCGGCCGCGGGATCCTGCCGTTCGGCGGCGCGACGCTGCGCGCGCCCGCTCAGCTGGGGTGGGGCAACGCGATGCGGTTCCTGCTGACCGGCGAGGAGTTCGGCGCCGCCGAGGCGCTGCGCATCGGGCTCGCGCAGGAGGTCGTCCCGGCCGGGCAGCAGCTCGAGCGGGCGGTCGAGATCGCGCGGCTCGTGGCGGCGCAGGCGCCGCTCGGCGTCTACGGGACGCTGGCCAACGCACGCGTCGCCTGCCGGTCCACCGCCGAGACCGCGGCCGCCGATCACCTGCGCGGCCTGCTGCCGGAGCTGCTGGCCAGCGACGACGCAGCCGAGGGCGTGCGTTCGTTCGTCGAGCGTCGCGAGGCGCGGTTCACCGGCCGCTGAGCCCCCGGCTCGGCTCGGGCCGGCCTAGGCTCACCAAGCTTTGGCCGCCCGGCCCGGCCCGCCTTGGCTCGGTCGCCTGGCTCGGTGATCTTCCGTGTGTTGTCGGGGACGCGCCGTACTGGGCAGCAATCTGCCGACGCTCGCCGCCGTGGCTGCGGCGGCTGCTGGAGATCTGGACCGACCACCGAGCTGACCGGCGACGAGGTCACCTCAGCGGGCGAGCAGCTCCCAGTGCCACGGCTCCTCGCGGCGCCCGCCGTCCCGGGCCCATGCCGGCTGTCCCCACCCGAAGCGACCGGCGTGGGCCGCGAGCCAGCGGTGCTGGTCTGTGCGGTAGCCGTCCACCCCGCAGGCCAGGTCCACGGCCATGCCGAGGCCGTGCTCGCTGGTACCCGGACGGGCCGCGAGGCCCGGCTTGCTCCGGGCCAGGACGCGCTGGGACGTGAGGGAGCGGTAGGAGTCCGTGACGCACAGGCGCTCGCCGAACCGGGCCGCGTAGGCGAGGTCGAGGGCGGCGAAGGCGCGAGCGGCGTCGGCGCGCAGCGCGTGTCCCGGGTGGCCGGGCAGCGCGCACAGCGCGAACAGCGGGATCCGGCCGTTGTCGTAGCCCGTCGCGGCCGTGGCGCCGAGCCGGCAGCCCGGCAGCGGGTCGACGGGCTCCGGTGGCGTCGTCGGGGAGGCGGCCGGACGGACGACCGGGCGGGCGAGGACGACGCGGGACCGGCTCGCGCGGGAGAGGTCGTCGCGTACCGCGGTCGGCGGGGCCACGGCAACGGCCGCGGCGACGGCAGCCGGAGCGGTGCTGCTGCCGGCCGGAAGCAGGCCGAGGACGCCCAGGGACGCGGCGGCCAGGGCGGCCAGGAAGGCGCCGGCGGCAGGCAGGCGCGGGAGCGTCCGAGGTGGGGGTGCGGCGTGGCGACCACGGGCGCGGCGCGACACGTCGACCTCCTCCGCGGACCCAGGGCGGCTGCTCTGCCCCACCTGGTGGCGCAGCCGACGGCCCCCGACCGTCGGGCCGGGAACCGTGCTGACGCTACCGGGCGGAGCGCACCGGCAGCCGGGGCGTCACGGCGTCCACGCGGGACCAAGGTCCCGACCTTGCGGGCCCTCCGGCTCTGCGCGGACGCGCGGCGGAGCCGCACGCTGGCGGTCCACCACCGCCGGAGGAACGTCATGACCTCGCCACACCTGGAAGAGCAGCTGCGCCATGTCGTGGAGGCCGCGACCCTTGCCCCGAGCGTGCACAACACCCAGCCCTGGCGCTTCGTCCTGCTCGAGAACGGCTTCGAGCTGCACGCCGACCCGTCGCGCGGGCTGCCGGTGCTGGACCCGACCGGCCGCCAGCTGCACATCTCGTGCGGGGCGGCGCTGCTGAGCGCTCGCGTGTCGGCGCGGGCCCTCGGGCTGGACTCCACCGTCGAGGTCCTCCCCGACCGGTTGCAGCCCGGGTTTCTCGCCCGACTGGTGCTGAGCCCCGGTCCCGCCCCGGACGACGCCGAGATCGCGCTGGCACTGGCTGTCCTCAAGCGGCACACCGTGCGCGGTCCCTTCGAGTCGCGACGGCTCGCGCCGGAGCTGCTCGAGGTGCTGCGGCGAGCAGCCGAGGGCGAGGGCGCGATGCTCCGAGCGCTGATCAGCGAGGGCGACCGCGTCGAGCTCGAGGTCCTGCTGTCCGGCGCCTCTGCCGCCCAGGAGCAGGACCCGGACTACCGCGCCGAGACCGCGGCCTGGGTGCGGCCGTCGGCAGCCGGTGACGGCATCCCCGTCGAGGCCCTGGCGCCGGTGACCGGGCGCGGTTCCTCGCTGCGACTGCGGGACTTCGCGCTGGCCGATCCCGAGCACGTGACCGGCGAGGCGCCGCCCGTCGAGGAACCCGACGTCGTCGTGCTCAGCACCGTCGGGGACGGCCCGCACGGCTGGCTGTGCGCCGGACAGGCTCTGGGCGCCGTCCTGCTGCACGCGGCCGAGCACGGTGTGCAGGCACAGCCGCTCGGTCAGGTCACCGACCTGCCCGCTACGCGTCTACGGCTGGCGGCCGCCCTGGGCCTGGTGGGAACACCGCAGATGGTCCTGCGCCTCGGCTACGCCGAGGCCCACGCCGCGACGCCGCGGCGGGAGCTCGGCGACGTGCTGGTCTGACCGGACCGGCACCTGTGAGACTGGGGGGCATGGCCGACCCCGTGCGCGTCTTCCTGCTCGACGACCACGAGATCGTGCGCCGCGGGGTCCGCGAGCTGCTCGAGGCCGAGGACGACCTGGTCGTCGTGGGCGAGGCGTCCACCGCCGCCGAAGCACTGGCCCGGGTCCCGGCGGTCAAGCCCGACGTGGCGGTCCTCGACGTACGGCTGCCCGACGGCGACGGCGTGCAGGTCTGCCGCGAGCTGCGTTCGCAGGACCCGACGCTGGCCTGCCTGATGCTCACGTCCTTCGCCGACGATGAGGCGATGTTCGGCGCCGTGATGGCCGGGGCCGCCGGCTACGTGCTCAAGCAGGTGCGTGGCGGGGACCTGGTCGGCGCGGTCAGGACCGCGGCCGCCGGCGGCTCGCTGCTCGACGCCCGGACGACCATGCGGGTCCTCGAGCGCATGCGGACGCAGGCCGAGGCCAAGGACCCGCTGTCGGGGCTGACCGACCAGGAGCGGCGCATCCTCGAGCTGATCGGCGAGGGGCTCACCAACCGGCAGATCGGCGAGAGCATGCACCTCGCCGAGAAGACGGTGAAGAACTACGTGTCCTCGCTGCTGTCCAAGCTGGGCCTGGCACGGCGTACGCAGGCGGCGGTCCTGGTCACCGAGATCCGGCGCGACACCCGCTAGCGCGGGGCCTCGTCCGGCAGCGGGGCGGACCAGACCAGCTCCGTACCGCCATCCGGTCCCGGACCGATGCAGCTGGTGCCGCCCACCTGGGCCGCGCGCTCGGTGAGGTTCGCCAGGCCACTGCGCCGCGGAAGCTCCGTCGGCACCCCACGGCCGTCGTCGCGGACCACGAGCCGCACCTCGCGGCCGACCTCCAGGACGACCTCCACCCGCGTCGCGTGCGCATGCCGGGCGGCGTTGGACAGGGCCTCCCGCAGGACGGCGAGCAGGTGCTCGCCCACGTCCGGCGGCACGGACGTGTCGACCAGCCCGGTGAGGCGTACGGCCGGGGTGAAGCCCAGCTGCTCGGCGCCGGAGTCGACCACCTCGAACAGCCGGCCGCGCAGGCTGGTGCGCTCGTCGTCCGGCTCGACGGTGAGGTGGTAGATCGTCGAGCGGATCTCGCGGATCGTCGTGTCGAGCTCGTCCACCGCGCGCCGCACCCGCGCGGCGGCCTCCGGCTTGTCGATCAGGCGAGCGGCGCCCTCGAGCTGCATGCCCGTCGCGAACAGCCGCTGGATGACCAGGTCGTGCAGGTCACGGGCGATGCGGTCGCGGTCCTCGTAGACACCCATGCGCTCGGCGGCACGGCGGTGCTCCGACACCTCGAGCCCGAGGGTGGCCTGCGCGGCGAAGGTGCTCAGGTCGTCGATGGCGGCGGCTGACAGGGAGGGGACCCCGACCGGCGTCGTCAGCACGACCAGACCGCGACCCGCCCCGAGCGGCGCGAGCAGCGCGGAGCCCACCGGCTCGTCGCCCAGCACCTCCGACGCGGCCGCCCCGACCAGCAGGACCGGCACGCCGTCGGACAGGACCCGGCCGCAGGGCGTGTCCGCGACCGACAGCACCCGTCCGAGCAGGACGTCGGCGTCCACCCCGTCCGCGACCTCGACCAGCAGCCGGCCCTCGCCGGTGGGCAGGGCCACGAAGCACGTCGCCGCACCCGTGATCTCGAGCGCCCGTGCGGCGACGGCGGCCAGCACCTCCTCCGGCTCGGCGCCGGCGAGCAGCCGCGCGCTGATGTCGGCGCTCGCCCGCAGCCACCGCTCGCGGCGGCGCCCCGCGTCGTACAGCCGGGCGTTCTCGATCGCGACGGCGGCGGCCGCGGCCAGCGCGAGCACGACAGCCTCGTCCTCCTCGTCGAAGGGCCCGTCGCCGTGCTTCTCGGTCAGGTAGAGGTTGCCGAAGACCTCGTCGCGCACGCGGATCGGCACCCCGAGGAAGGTCGTCATCGGCGGGTGGTTCGCCGGGAAGCCGTACGCCGACGGGTCCTTGCCGAGGTCGTCGAGCCGCAGCGGCTCCGGCTGGCGGATGAGCAGCCCGAGTACGCCCCGGCCACGGGGCAGTGCGCCGATGCGGGCGTGCGCCTGCTCGTCGATGCCCACGGTGATGAACTGCGACAGCAGGCCGTCGTCACCGATGACGCCCAGCGCTGCGTACCGCGCGTCCGCCAGCGTGGAGGCCGCCTCGGTGATCCGCCGCAGGACGGTCTGCAGGTCCAGGTCGCTGCCCACCGCGAGCACGGCCTCGAGCAGCGCGCGCACCCGGTCGCGCGTGGACCGGACGTCGGTGAGCCGCACCTGGAGCTCGCCGAGCAGGTCGTCGAGGCGCAGCTGCGGGAGCACCACGCGGGGGGAGGGTCCGACGTCCATGCCCCAACCTGTCACGCGCAGGACGAGCTAGACGACGACTCCGGGCTCTCCGTCGTCGCGCACCACCGGCAGGCCGGCGGCCGCCCACGCCTGCATCCCGCCCGCGACGTTGCGGACGTCGTAGCCGATCTGGGCCAGGGCGTCGGCCACCGCCGCGGACCGCGAGCCCACCCGGCACATCGCGAGGACGGGGCGGTCGCGGGGCACGGTGTCCCGCTGCAGCTCGCCCATCGGCACGTGCACCGCGTCCGGCGCCCGCCCGAGAGACCACTCGTCGTGCTCCCGCACGTCCAGCAGGAGCGCCTCGCCGGCCCCCGCGGCGCGCGCCGCCTCGTGCACGTCCACGTCGTCCATGGCAGAGAGGATGCCCGCTACGGTGACCGGCGATGACCGCGCTGCGCAGCTTCCGCACCGGGGCCCTAGCCGTCGTCCCGCTGGCCGCCGTCCTGCTCCTGTCGGGCTGCGCGGCCGGTGAGCAGGACGACCCGACCCTCGGCGCCCCGGCCCCGGCCGCTGTCTCGGCCGCACCCTCTGCCGCCGCCCCCGGTCCGAGCGCGCGCACCATCGCCGTCACCGTCACCGGGGGGAAGGTCACCGGGACGAGCGGCCGGGAGCAGGTCACCCTCGGCCAGAGCGTCGTCATCCGGGTGACGAGCGACGCCGCGGAAGAGGTGCACGTGCACGGCTACGACCTGATGGCCGACGTCCCGGCCGGTGGCACCGTGGACATCCCGCTGACGGCGAGCATCCCCGGCGGCTTCGAGGTCGAGCTCGAGAAGTCCGGCAGGACGCTCTTCCAGCTGCGCGTCGCGTGACGCCCCGCGCGGCCCTACCGCTGGCGCACGGCGTCGGCAGCCGTGCCGACCTGCCCGTACCCGTCGGTCTCGCGCTCTACGGCGCGGGGTTCGCGGTGCTCGTCAGCTTCCTCGCGCTGGTGCTGCTGTGGCGCCGGCCGAAGCTGCACGGCGACGCCGCCGGCCACCCGCTTCCGGGCCTCGTCCAGGCGGTCCTCGACTCGCCGGTCCTCCGGTGGGGGCTGCGCCTGGCGGTGCTGGCCCTGACGCTGCTCGTCGTGGCGGTCGCGCTGGTCGGGCCGCTGAGCCCGAACGACAACCTCGCGCCGTACGCCCTGTACGTCACGCTGTGGGTCGGTCTCATCCCCGCCTCGCTGCTGCTCGGGCCGGTCTGGGCGTACGTCAACCCGCTCCGCACGCTGCACGCCGGCCTCGCCGTGCTGACCGGCCCTGCGCCGGCGGAGGACCGGGTGCCGTCACTGGGCTACTGGCCCGGCGCCGTGGCGCTGTTCTGCTTCGTCTGGCTGGAGCTGGTCCTGCCGGGTCGCTCGGAGCCGCGCACGATCGGGGTGTTCCTCGTGCTGTACGGCGTGGTCCAGCTCGTCGCGGGCCTGTGGTTCGGCGCCGGCTGGTTCGCGCGCGGCGACGGGTTCGAGGTCTACAGCAGCCTGCTCGGGCGGCTGTCGCCGTTCGGGCGCCGGGACGACGGGCGCCTCGTCGTGCGCAACCCGCTGGACGGCGTCGACGGCCTGCGGGCCGAGCGCGGGTTGGTCGCGGTGGTCATGGTCCTGGTCGGCTCGACGGGCTTCGACGGGCTGTCCCGGTCGCAGTACTGGCAGTCCGGACCCGGGCAGAACGCCTACCTGTCACCGGTTCCCGGGACGCTCGGCCTGCTGGCCATGATCACCCTGGCCGGCCTGCTTTTCGTGGGCGCGACGCTGCTGTCGGGCGTCATCACGGGAGCCTCCCGGGGACGGCAGCCAGGCCTGTACGCGCACTCCGTCGTCCCCATCGCCGCCGGGTACGCCATCGCCCACTACTTCTCGCTGCTCCTCCTCGACGGTCAGGCGACCTGGATCCTTGCCAGCAACCCCTTCGCCCAGGACGGCGTGGACCTGTTCGGGACGTACGGCCGCGCCATCGACTACACCGTCGTCGGCACCCGGACGATCGCGTACGTCCAGGTCGGCGCGATCGTGGTCGGTCACGTGCTCGGCGT
>JBKJQM010000212.1:0-2676 GCA_046594005.1 Mycobacteriales bacterium | reverse complement strand
CCGTAGTTGCTGCCGAGGTCGCCCAGGCCCGCGGCGGACAGCAGCGCGTCGCAGGCGGCGTGGGCGGCGACGTCGCCGTCGGAGTGGCCGGCCAGCCCGTCCGCGCCGTCCCAGAGCAGACCGGCCACCCAGCAGGGCCGGCCCGGCTCGAACGGGTGGACGTCGGTGCCGATGCCCGTCCTCGGCAGCCCGTGCGTGGTCGGCTCAGCCCGCATGAGGGCCGCCGGTCGGCACGCGCAGCGCGAGGACAGCCTCGGCCAGCAGCAGGTCGAGCGGGCGGGTGACCTTGAACGCCTCGTCGTCGCCGGGCACGGTCGTGACGGTGCCGCCGAGCGCCTCGACGAGGCCCGCGTCGTCGGTCAGCGACGCGAGGCCAGCGGCGTGCGCCCGCTCGAGGACGTCGCGGCGGAACCCCTGGGGCGTCTGGACGGCCCGCAGGCAGGAGCGGTCGACGGTGCCGACGACCCGGTCGCCGGCGACCTGCTTGACCGTGTCGGCGACCGGGAGGACCGGGACCACGGCCTCAGCACCGGCGCGCAGGGCGGCCACGACGGCCTCGACCACGGCGACCGGCGTCAGGCAGCGGGCGGCGTCGTGCACCAGCACCAGGTCGACGTCCGCGGGCAGCGCGGCGAGGGCGGCCCGCACCGAGTCCTGCCGCTCGGCGCCGCCGGCCACGACGACGACGTCGTACGGCGCCAGCAGCTCGCGTATGGCGCAAACGCCGTCGGCGGGCGCTGCCACGACGACCGGGCCCACCGAGGGCGCGGCCCGCAGGCTGCGCACCGCGTGGACCAGCAGCGGCTCGCCGCCCAGATCGCGCAGCGCCTTGGGAGCGCCCGGACCGAGGCGGAGTCCGAGACCCGCGGCCGGGACGAGGGCGCCGACGCCCACGCCCACCGTCACGCGGACGGGCCGCGCCGCGGCATGCCCGCCGGGCTCGGCCGGGCACCGGGCACGGCTGGCGCACGCCGGCCGCGTGGGGCCGGGCCGTCCTCGGGCTCGGAGGCGGGCCGGCCGAAGACGAGGCGGCCGTTCGCGGTGGTCAGCACGCTGGTGACGCGGACGAGCACCTCGGAGCCGACCGCGGCGCGACCGCGCTCCACGACGACCATCGAGCCGTCGTCGAGGTAGCCGACCGCCTGCCCCTGCTCCTTGCCGGGCTTGAGCAGCAGGACCGGCACGTCGTCACCGGCCGCGACCGGGGGCCGCAGGGCGAGGGCAAGGGCGTGCAGGTTGAGCACCCGCACCCCGGCGAGCTGCGCGGCCTTGGCCAGGTTGGTGTCGAGGGTCAGCAGCGCCGCACCGCGGTCGAGGCAGATCCGGACCAGCTTGGCGTCCACCTCGTGGACGCCGGGCACGTCGAGGTCGAGGACCTCCACGTCGACGCCGTCCTCGCGCTGGAGCGCCTCGAGGACCTCCAGACCCCGCCGGCCCTTGCTCCGGCGCAGGTCGTCGCCGGCGTCGGCGAGCCCCTGCAGCTCGGCGAGCACGGGCGTGGCGACCAGGACCGTGCCGTGCAGGAAACCGGCGCGCACCACGTCGAGGACGCGGCCGTCGATCGCCACCGAGGTGTCGATGAGGCGCGGCAGCGCGGCGGTCGGAGCGGCGCGCGGCGCCATGCCGGCGCGCTCGCCGAACAGCGCCAGCACGCCGTCCCGCTTGCTCATGGCCAGCTGGGAGCCGAAGTAGCCGAGCACCACGACGACGAACCCGAACAGCGGGAACGCCAGGTAGGCCTGCGGCAGGAAGAAGACCGGCCAGGCGACGCCCGCGCCGAGCAGGACGCCGCCGACCGTGCCGAGCGCTCCGGCCACCAGCTGCTCTGCGGAGACCTCGCGCAGCCGGCTGCGGGCCACCTCCGTGGTCGCGGCGGTCTTGCGGCCCACGATGCCGCCGAGCACGTAGCCGATGCCGGAGCCGATGACCAGGCCGACGGCGGTGCCGTTGAGGGCGCCCAGGACCGGCCGCCCCGGTTCGACGGAGGACCCGATCTGGTAGCCGGCGCCCGCGAAGAACACGACGACCAGCAGGCGCAGGGCCTCGAGGACGGCGTACGGGGTGCGCGGCGCGCGGGTCGGCTGGACGGCCTGCGCTCGCCGGTCCCGGACGCGCGACGGGCCCGGTGCGGGGCTCCCCGAGGGGAGCCCGGCGTCCGGGCCCGTGCTGGTGCTCATGGAGGGCTGGTGCTCATCCGGGAAGGGCCCCGCCTAGGAGGCGAGGACCTCGTCGAGGATGGCCTCGGCCTTGTCCTCGTTGGTGCCCTCGGCGAGCGCGAGCTCGCTCACGAGGATCTGGCGGGCCTTGGAGAGCATGCGCTTCTCGCCGGCCGACAGGCCCCGCTCCTTGTCGCGGCGCCAGAGGTCGCGGACGACCTCGCCGACCTTGTTGATGTCACCCGAGGCGAGCTTCTCCAGGTTGGCCTTGTAGCGGCGCGACCAGTTGGTCGGCTCCTCCACGGCCGGTGCCCGCAGGACCTCGAAGACCTTGTCGAGACCGGCCTGGCCGACGACGTCGCGGACGCCCACGATCTCGGCGTTGTCCGCCGGGACGCGGACGGTCAGGTCGCCCTGGGCGACCTTGAGGACCAGGTAGATCTTGTCCTCGCCCTTGATGGTGCGGGTCTCGATGGCCTCGATGAGCGCGGCCCCGTGGTGCGGGTAGACGACGGTCTCG
>JBKJQM010000124.1:0-4208 GCA_046594005.1 Mycobacteriales bacterium | reverse complement strand
CTTGCGGTCCACCGCCATCGAGAACGCCTGGCGGACCCGCTTGTCCTTGAAGCGCGGGTCGTAGGTCGGGAAGCCCATGTAGGTGAAGCTGGAGCTGGCCCGCTCGATCGCGCGGTCACCGAACTCGTCCTTGAACGTCGCGATGGCGTCCGGCGGCACGGTGTCCTGGATGTCGAGGTTGCCGGCCTGCAGGTCGGTGTAGGCGACCGCGTTGTCGGTGTAGGTGCGGACCTCGACCTTGTCGGCCTTGGCCTTGTCGGGGCCGGCGTACTCCTCGAAGCGCGAGAGCGTCATGCCCTTGCCCGGGACGTAGGGGGTGTCGGCCTTGAACGGGCCGTTGCCGATCGGCTTCTTGCCGAAGGCGTCCTGCGCGGGCTTGCCGGCGAAGAACGCCTCAGGCAGCGGGAAGAACGCGTTGTAGCCCAGGGTGACGGGGTACTGGCGGAAGGGCGCGTTCAGGGTGGCGGTGAACTCCGTGTCGCTGACCTTCTTCAGGCCGGCGAGCTCGGTCTTGGCCGGCGCGGCGCCCTCCTTGCCCTGGAGGTCCTTGTAGCCGTCGACGTTGGCGAAGAAGTACGAGCCACCCTGCGCGTTGGCGGAGTTGGCGGCGTAGTTCCAGGCCTTGATGAACGAGTCGGACGTGACCTTGGTGCCGTCCTGGAAGGTCCAGGGCTTGAGCTTGATGGTCCAGGTCTTGGAGTCGTCGGAGGTGATGCTCTCCGCGACGCCGTCCATCTTCGCCTCGGAGGTCTTGGCGTCGTAGGTCACGAGACCGGTGAACAGCCCCGCGATGATCTGGCTGCCCTCGCTCTCGTTGGTGTCGGCCGGCAGCAGAGGGCGCTCCGGGTCGGTGATCGGGATCGAGAACGTCCCGCCGGTCTTGCCTTCGCTCTGCGCGGGGGTGTCACTGCTGCCGCCGCCGCACGCGGCTGCGCCGAGCGCGAGGGCGAGCAGCGCCGCGCTGAGGCGGATCTTGCTCTTGTGGACCTGCAAGGGGTTCCTCCTTCTCCCGCACGCGGGAGTACGAACCGAGTCCGGGCAGCCGTACGGCGACCCGGCGGGAATGGGCCGATACAACCACCGCGACGTGGCCCGCACGGTGACCGATGCTGGTGTCGTACCGGATCGTGATGCTGCTGTGACGCTGCGGCACGAGGGCCGTCAGGCGCCCAGCCGGCACAGCGACGCGAACTCCGTGGCGTCGAGGCTGGCCCCCCCGACGAGGGCCCCGTCGACGTCCGGCTGCTCCATCAGGGCAGCCACGTTGGCGGCCTTGACCGAGCCCCCGTAGAGCACGCGGACGCCGTCGGCGAGCTCACCCGGGTAGAGCTGCGCGAGCGTGCGGCGCACCTCGGCGCAGACCTCCTGGGCGTCGTCGGGCGTGGCGACCTTGCCGGTGCCGATGGCCCAGACCGGCTCGTACGCGATCACGACGTCCTTCACCTGCTCCGCCGGCACAGCGGCGAGCGCCGCCGAGACCTGGTCGACGCAGTGCTCGATCTGGCCGTTGCGCTCGCGCACGTCCAGGCCCTCGCCCACGCACAGGATCGGCGTGAGCCCGTGCCGGAACGCCGCCTGCACCTTGGCGCTCACGACCTTGTCGGTCTCGGCGTGGTACTGCCGGCGCTCGCTGTGGCCGACCAGGACGTACGAGCAGCCCAGCTTGGCGAGCATGGCGCCGCTGATGTCGCCGGTGTAGGCGCCGCCGTCGTGCGGCGAGAGGTCCTGCGCGCCGTACCGGAGGCGCAGCCGGTCGCCGTCCACCAGCGTCTGGACGCTCCGCAGGTCGACGAACGGCGGGATCACCACGCACTCCACCGCGTCGAAGTCCTTGCCGTCGAGGCTGAACGCCAGCTTCTGCACCAGCGCGATGGCCTCGAGGTGGTTGAGGTTCATCTTCCAGTTGCCGGCCATGAGCGGGATGCGGCCTGCGTGCTTCGCCATGTCAGCCTTCGAGGATCGTGAGGCCGGGCAGGGCCTTGCCCTCGAGGTACTCCAGGCTCGCGCCTCCCCCGGTGCTGATGTGGGTGAAGCGGGTCTCGTCGATGCCCAGGGCGCGTACGGCGGCGGCGCTGTCGCCGCCACCGACGACGGTGAGCGCGTCCGTCAGCGAGGCGACGGCCTCGGCGACGCCGCGGGTGCCCTCCGCGTAGGGCGCCAGCTCGAACACGCCCATCGGGCCGTTCCAGAAGACCGTCTGCGCGCCCTCGAGGGCCTTGGCGAACAGCTCGACCGACCGCGGGCCGATGTCCAGGCCCATCCGGTCCGAGGGGATGGCGTCGGCCGCCACGACGTCGTGGTCGGCGTCCGCGGCGAAGGCCGTGGCGGCGACCACGTCGACCGGGAGCACCACCTTGCCGGTCTCCAGGAACGCCCGGCAGACGTCGAGCTGGTCGGCCTCGAGCAGGCTGGACCCGACGTCGTGGCCCTGCGCGGCGAGGAACGTGAAGCACATGCCGCCGCCGACGAGCAGCGTGTCGACCTTCGGCAGCAGCGCCTCGATGACCTTCAGCTTGTCGCTGACCTTCGACCCGCCGAGCACGACGGCGTACGGCCGCGCCGGGTCCTCGGTCAGCCTCCTGAGCACCGCCACCTCGGCGGCGACGAGCGGCCCGGCCGCGTGCGGCAGGCGCTGCGCGACGTCGTAGACGCTGGCGTGCTTGCGGTGGACGGCGCCGAACGCGTCGTCGACGTACAGGTCGGCCAGACCCGACAGGCTCTGCGCGAAGGCGTTGCGGACGGCCGTGTCCTTGGTCGTCTCGCCGTCCTCGAAGCGCACGTTCTCCAGCAGCCCGAGCTGGCCGTCCTGGAGAGCACCGACCATCTGCTGGGCGGAGTCACCGACCACGTCCTGCGCGATCTGCACCGGCGACCCGAGCAGCTCCTGCAGTCGCACGGCCACGGGGGCGAGGCTGTACTGCGGGTCGGGCGCGCCCTTCGGCCGGCCGAGGTGCGCGACCACCACGACCCGTGCGCCGCGGTCGAGCAGGTCCCGCAGCAGCGGGACGCTGGCACGGATGCGGCCGTCGTCGCCGATCACGCCGTCCTTGACCGGCACGTTCAGGTCGCTGCGGACCAGGACCCGCTTGCCTCGTACGTCGAGCTCGCTCGCCAGCCGCACTAGAGGCTCTTGCCGACCAGCGTGATGAGGTCGGCGAGGCGGTTGGAGTAGCCCCACTCGTTGTCGTACCAGCCGACGACCTTGGCCTGGTTGCCGCCGATGACCTTGGTCAGCGGCGCGTCGAAGATGCACGACGCCGGGTCGGTCACGATGTCGCTGGAGACGATCGGGTCCGTCGAGTACTTCAGGAAGCCCTTCATCGGGCCGTCCGCCGCGGCCTTGACGACCGCGTTGAGCTCCTCGGCCGTGGTGTCGCGCCCGAGCTCGACGGTGAGGTCGGTGGCCGAGCCCGTCGGGATCGGCACGCGCACGGCGAAGCCGTCGAGCCGGCCCTTGAGCTCGGGGATGACGAGGCTGATCGCCTTGGCCGCGCCGGTGCTGGTCGGGACCAGGTTGAGGGCGGCGGCGCGGGCGCGGCGCAGGTCCTTGTGCGGGGCGTCCTGGAGGTTCTGGTCCTGCGTGTAGGCGTGGATCGTCGTCATGAGGCCCTTGACGATGCCGAACTCGTCGTGGATCGCCTTGGCCATCGGGCCGAGGCAGTTGGTGGTGCACGACGCGTTGGAGATGACGGTGTGCTTCGCCGGGTCGTACTGCTCGTGGTTGACGCCCATCACGATCGTGACGTCCTCGTTCGAGGCCGGCGCGGAGATGATGACCTTCTTGGCGCCGCCGTCGATGTGCGCGCGCGCCTTGGTGGCGTCGGTGAAGAAGCCGGTGGACTCGACGACCACGTCCGCGCCGACGTCGCCCCACTTCAGGTTGGCGGGGTCCTTCTCGGCGAAGATCTTGAGCGTCCTGTCGCCGACCTGGATGCCACCGTCGACGACGGTCACGTCGGCCGGGTAGCGCCCCAGGATCGAGTCGTACTTGAGCAGGTGCGCCATCGTCTTGAGGTCGCCGAGGTCGTTCGCCGCCACGATCTCGATGTCCGCGCCACTGGCAGCATCGGCGCGGAAGAAGTTGCGGCCGATGCGGCCGAAGCCGTTGATCCCTACGCGGACGGTCACGTGTGCTCCTTCGTCAGACGGCGCTGTCTCCTGGTGGCTCTTGACGGCCGAGGCTACCCAGCCCCCGTCATGGACAGCTC
>JBKJQM010000511.1:0-8509 GCA_046594005.1 Mycobacteriales bacterium | reverse complement strand
GTCAGCGAGTCCAGCGCGCGCTGCAGCCGGACCTCGGTGGCCGGGTCGACGGCGCTGGTCGCCTCGTCGAGCACCAGCAGGTCGGGGTCGGCGACGTAGGCGCGGGCGATCGCGACGAGCTGGCGCTCCCCCACCGACAGGGCGTCCCCGCGCTCACCCACGGGGGTGCGGACGCCGTCCGGCAGCTGCTCGAGCCAGTCGGCCAGACCCAGCTCGGCGAACGCCTGCTCGACCTCCGCGTCGGTGGCGTCGAGCCGGCCGTACCGGACGTTGGCGGCGACCGTGTCGTCGAACAGGAAGCCGTCCTGCGGCACCATCACCACGCGCGCGCGCAGCGAGTCGAAGCGCAGCTCGTCCAGCGGGACGCCGGACAGCAGCACCCGGCCCGAGGTCGGGTCCATGAGCCGGGTGAGCAGCTTGGCGAACGTCGTCTTGCCGCTGCCGGTCTCGCCGACGACGGCGACGCGGGTGCGCGGCGCGATCTCGAGGTCGACGCCGTGCAGCACGTCGGGACCGCCGGGGTAGGCGAAGGTCACCGCGTCGAAGCGCACGCCGACCGGGCCCTGGGGCAGGTTGCGGCCGTCCTCCCCCGGGTCGGCCACGTCGCTCGGGGTGTCGAGGATGCCGAGCACGCGGCGCAGCCCGGCGACGGCGTTCTGCGCCTCGTTCAGCACCTCGGTGGCGACCTGGACCGGCTGCACGAACAGCGTGACGAGGAACAGGAAACCGACCAGGCGCCCGACGCTGATGTCGCCGGCGACGCCGAGCAGGACGCCGACGACGATGACGGCGCCCGTGGCGAGGGCGGCGGTGAGCTCGCCGGCCGAGAACGTCACGGCGCTGATGCGCTGGGCGCGGGTCTGCGCGACCCGGGTGGCCTCGACCGCGGCGTCGATGCGCTCGGAGGTGCGGCCCTGCACGCCGTACGCGCGGATGACCTGCGCCCCGACGACGGACTCGGCGACGGCGCCGAGCATCTCGCCGACGCGGGTGCGGACGACGGAGTAGGCCTCCTGCAGGCGCTTCTGGAAGGCCTTGACCGCGAACAGCAGCGGCAGGAAGCACACGTAGACGACCAGGGTCAGCTGCCAGGACCAGAACAGCATCAGCACCGTCGCGAGCGTCAGCTGCGCGGCCGACACCAGGATCAGCAGGCCGCCCCACTGCATGAAGGTGCTCATCGTGTCGACGTCGCTGGTCACGCGGGACACCAGCGAGCCGCGGCGCTCGGCCGCCTGGTGGAGCATCGACAGGTCGTGCACGCGCCGGAACGCCCGAACGCGCAGGGCGGCCAGGCCGTTCTCAGCGGTGCGGTAGAGCCGCACGTTGGTCAGGTAGTTGGCGAACGCCGTCACGGCGACCGCGGCCAGCGCCAGGCCGCACGCGAGCCGGACCAGCCCGAGGTCGGGGCCGTCCGGACCCGACAGCCCGTTGTCGATCGTCTGCTGGACGGCGACCGGGACGACGACGCGGCCACCGGTGGCGAGCAGCGCCAGCAGCAGCGTGCCGACCAGGCCGTCCCGGAACTCCGGCGTCAGGCGCAGGCCGTGGGCCAGTGTCGCGAAGGCGCCGCGCTCGGGACCTCGGCTGTCGAGGGTGCCGGCGTCGGCTCCGAGGACGGCGGTCACGCGGTCACCTCGCTGTCCAGCCCTGCTGCCTCGTCCAGGGCGGCCCGGTCCTCGACCCGCTGGGCCTCGGCCCGCTCGTAGGCGTGCACCAGGTCCTGGTAGCCCGGCGAGGTCTGGAGCAGCTCGGCGTGCGTCCCGCGCGCGGCGACGCGGCCGTCCTCGACGAACACCACCTCGTCGGCCAGCGCGATGGTGGCGCGGCGGTAGGCGATGACGACGACCGTGCTGGCGGCGCCGCTGTCCCCGTCGCCGATCGAGCGGAGCCCCGCCAGGATGCGCTGCTCGACCTGCGGGTCGACCGAGCTGGTGGCGTCGTCGAGCACGAGCAGGCGGGGGCGGCGGACCACGGCGCGGGCCAGGGCGAGGCGCTGGCGCTGGCCGCCGGACAGGGTCGTGCCGCGCTCGCCGACGACGGTGTCGAGCGCCCTGGGCAGCGCGGCCACGAAGCCGTCGCCCTGGGCGACGCGCAGGGCGGCCCAGACGTCGGCGTCCGGGAGGTCGGCGCCGAGGGTGATGTTGCCGCGCACGGTGTCGTCGAACAGGAAGGTCGACTGCGGCACCAGGGAGGCGACCTCGGCGAGCGCGCCGGGCGCGAGCGTGCGCACGTCGACGTCGTCGTAGACCACGCGCCCGCTCTCCGGGTCGAGCAGCCGGACGAGCACCGACGCCAGCGTCGACTTGCCCGAGCCGGTCTGGCCGACCAGCGCGACGGTCCGGCCGGGTCGTACGTCGAAGCTGACCTCGTCGAGGACGGCGGCGTCGCCGTAGGTGAACGACACCGCCTCGACGTCGAGCGCCGCCGGCCCGGTCGCGGTCAGCCGCGTGGCGCCGTGCTCCTGGGCGCCGGTGGCCTGCAGGACGCGCTGGACGCGGTCCCAGCCGACGACCGAGCGCGGCAGCTCGTTGAGGACCCAGCCGATGGCGCGCACCGGGAAGGCCAGCAGGGTGAACAGGTAGGCGACGCGGACGAGCTGGCCCGGGTCGATGTCGCCGCTGCCGACACGGCTCGTCCCGGCGAGGAGCACGGCGAGCACGCCGAGAACGGGCAGCGCCTCCATGACCGGGTCGAAGCTGCCGCGCACGCGCCCGACTGCCGTCATGACGTCGCGCAGCTCGAGGCTCTTGGCGCGGAAGCGGTCGGTCTCGTCGGTCTCGCGGCCCAGGGTCTTGACGACGAGCGCGCCGTCGAAGGACTCGTGGGCGATGCCGCTGACCTCGCCGCGCAGCTGCTGCGCGCGGGTCATCAGCGGCGACATGCGGCGGGAGTACAGGACGGTGAGGACGGCGATCGCCGGGAAGATGATCGATCCGACCAGCGCCAGCACCGGATCGGTCACGAACAGCAGGCCGAGCGTCGTGAACAGCATGACGACCACGCCGACCGCGAAGGGGAACGGCGCGATCGGGTACCAGGTGGCCTCGACGTCGCTGTTGGCGTTGGACAGCAGCTCACCGGTCGAGTGGTCCTGGTGCCAGGCCAGTGGCAGCTCGAGGTAGCGGCGGGTGACGCGGCGGCGGTAGGAGGCCTGCAGGCGGTACTGCATGATCCCGGCGCCGAGGCGGCGGGCGATGATGCCGACGACCTTGAGCGCGGCGACCAGCATGATGGCGAGGAACGACACGACCAGCGCCGTCGTCGCGACGTCGCCGTCCGCGATGCTCGGCACGATGACCTGCTCGGTGATCGCGCCGAAGACGTACGCCTGGCCGATCGTCGTGAAGGCGAACAGCGCGCTGCCCACCGCGGACACCGCGAAGATCCGCGGTTCCTCCTTGACGGCATGCCAGAGCACCCCCATCCCTCGGCGGATCACTCCGCGGGGCACGGTCGAGGCGTCGGACACGGAGCTCCCAGCAGCGGTTCGTCAACGAGACGTCGTCGTCTCGCAACAAGACTGACACCGGTCACCGAGGCGTTTGTTCCTGACCGCCGTCAGCGCACGGCGTGACCTGCCCCTCGCAGGGCGTCCTTGACCTCGCCGATCCGCAGCTGCCCGAAGTGGAAGACGCTGGCAGCGAGCACGGCGTCCGCTCCGGCCTCGACCGCCGGCGCGAAGTCCTCCAGGCGGCCCGCTCCCCCGCTCGCGATCACCGGGACCGAGACGACGGCGCGTACGGCCCGCAGCATCTCGACGTCGTAGCCGGCGCGGGTGCCGTCCGCGTCCATGGAGTTCAGCAGCACCTCGCCGACGCCGAGCTCCTCGCCACGCTGCGCCCACTGCACGGCGTCGATGCCGGTGCCGGTGCGGCCGCCGTGCGTCGTGACCTCGTAGCCGCTGGGGGTGCCCTCGGCGCGCCGCGCGTCGACCGACAGCACGAGCACCTGGTTGCCGAAGCGCTGCGCGATCTCCCGGAGCAGCTCGGGGCGGGCGATGGCGGCGGTGTTGACGCCGACCTTGTCCGCGCCGGCCCGCAGGAGCCGGTCCACGTCCTCGACGGCGCGTACGCCGCCCCCGACCGTCAGCGGGATGAAGACCTGCTCGGCGGTGCGGCGGACCACGTCGTACGTCGTCTCGCGGCTGCCGCTGCTGGCCGTGATGTCGAGGAACACCAGCTCGTCGGCGCGCTCGGCGTCGTACAGCCGGGCCATCTCGACGGGATCGCCCGCATCGCGAAGCTCGCGGAAGTTGACGCCCTTCACGACTCGGCCGGCGTCCACGTCCAGGCACGGGATGACACGCACGGCGACAGTCACCGTCGCGACGCTACCCATGGGCCATGATCGCGACATGAGGCTGGCCGTCTGCTCGTCGAAGGGCGGGGTGGGCAAGACGTCGATCGCCGCCAACCTCGCCGCCGTGCTCGGTCAGCGCGGGCGGGTGCTCGCCGTCGACGCCGACCCGCAGGACAGCCTCGGCCGCGCGTTCGGCGTGGTGGCCAAGGGCCGCGAGGACTCCCTCGCCGGGCTGCTCGAGGACCCCGACGCCGATGCGCGCGCCGCCGTCCGCCGTGAGGTCGCGCCGGGGGTCGACCTGCTCCCCGCGCACACCTCCCTCGAGGCGGTCGGCGTGGCGCTCGCGTCGCAGGGGGGCCTGGTCACCGGGATCCGACGGGTGCTGCGGCCGCTGCTCGCGGACTACGACCACGTCGTCCTCGACACGCACGGCGACCTGGGCAACCTCACGCTGGCGGCCGTGGCAGCGGCGGACAGCGTCCTGACCGTCTTCACCAGCGACCCGGGATCGGCTCTCGGCGCGGCGCGGGTGGCCGCGTTCCTCGAGCAGCACCGGCGGTTCGAGAACACCTCGGCGGTCCTGGTCGGCGTCGCCTGCTCGCTGTGGGACAGGGAGGGACGCGCCGCGCGTGAGGTCTTCGGCGCCCTGGAGGGCACCGAGCTGCCCGTCCTCGCCACCCGCATCCCGCTGTCCCGACGGGTGCCGAGCTCCACGCTCGCCAAGCGCCCGGTCGTCCTGTCCGCGCCGGGGAGCAGCGTCGCCCTGGCATACGCCGCGCTCGCCGACGAGCTGATCGCCTCCTACGCCGCGAAGGTGCCCTGACATGCCGAACGACCTCCAGGCCGACCTCACCGCCGACCTCCTCAGCGACCTCGGCAGGCCGGCGCCCCTGCCGTCCGCTCCCGTGCCGGCGATGCTGCCGTCCACTCCGGTGTCCACTGCGACCCCCGTCCTGCAGCTGACGTTCACGCCGCTGAGCTGGTCGCTGCCGTCGCTGGACAGCACGGAGCGCGGCCTGGGGCTCGCGGTCCGACTCGGCCCCGTGCGGGTCGAGATCGCGCTCTAGGTCGCGACCGGGCTGCTCTCGGGCGCCCGCATCCCCGGGACGAGGGCGGGCAGCCGCTCCGAGAAGCGGGCCGCCGGCTCGGCCCGGCCGAAGAACCACCCCTGCCCGCGCCCGCAGCCGACGGCGGCGAGCAGCTCGGCGACCTCCGCGTGCTCGATGCCCTCTGCCACCACGGGCAGGGACAGGGCCTGGCAGACGCGCACGATGGAGGTGAGCAGGCGGCGCGCGCTCGGGTCGGACACGGCCGTCGAGGTGAACGAGCGGTCGATCTTGACCGAGTCCACCGGCAGCCGGGCGAGCTGGGACAGCGAGCTCTGCCCGGTCCCGAAGTCGTCGAGCGCCACGTGCACACCGAGCCGGCGCACCGCGGTCAGCGCGGCGGAGGCGGCCTCCGCGTCCAGCACCACGGCGCTCTCGGTCACCTCGATGCAGAGGTCCTCGCCGCGCAGGCCGTGCCGCGCGAGCGCGGCCGCCACCAGGTGGGGCAGCTCCGGGACCATCTGGCGGCGGGAGATGTTGACGGACAGCCGCGGCACGGCCAGGCCACGTGCACGCCAGCCGGCCAGGTCGCGACAGGCGCGGTCCAGGACCCACAGGTCGATCTCGGCGATGATCCCGGACTCCTCGGCGACCGGGATGAAGACGTCCGGGGAGACAGGTCCGTGCTCGGGGTCGTCCCAGCGCAGCAGCGCCTCGGCGCCCACCAGCGCTCCGCCCGGCAGCTGCACGATCGGCTGGTAGCGCAGCTCCAGCCCGTCCTGGTCGAGCGCACCGCGCAGCCCGCGGTTGAGCTGCATGCGGAACGCCGCGGCGGCGTGCATGCGCGACTCGTACTCCGTGCTGCGGTTGCGCCCGGCCTCCTTGGACGCGTACATCGCGAGGTCGGCGTTGCGCAGGAGGTCGTCGGGTGACGGGGCGTCCGCCGTCGTGGCGATGCCGACGCTGGCGCCGACCTGCAGCGACGCACCCGCCACGTCGAGCGGCGCGGACACGGCCGCGAGGACGCGCTGCGCAGCGCCGTGGTCGCCGTGGCCGTCCAGCACCAGCACGAACTCGTCGCCGCCGATGCGGCAGACCTCGTCGCCCGTGCGCACGCAGGCCCGCAGGCGCGCGGCCACCTCCACGAGCAGGACGTCGCCGCGGGCGTGGCCGTAGGTGTCGTTCACGGCCTTGAACCCGTCGAGGTCGACGAGCACCACCGTCGCGTCGCGGGCCGGGTCGTCGTCGTACGCGGCCTGCAGGAGCTGACGGGCCCGCACGCGGTTGCCGAGCCCGGTGAGCGCGTCGTGGTAGGCCGCGTAGCCCATCCGCTGCTCGAGCAGGTGCCGCTCGTGGATGTCACGCGAGTTGACGACCACACCCCGCACGCCGCGGTCGTCGAGCCGGTTCTGGACCTGTGTCTGC
This sequence comes from Mycobacteriales bacterium, assembly GCA_046594005.1. Classification (GTDB taxonomy): domain Bacteria; phylum Actinomycetota; class Actinomycetes; order Mycobacteriales; family SCTD01; genus SCTD01. The sequence continues at coordinate 1,736 of JBKJQM010000511.1, read as the reverse complement.
ATCCAGCGCCACTCGCCCGAGGCGCTCCGCAGGCGGCAGGTCGTCTCGGCGACGGTGCCCGGCTCGGAGAGCACGGCACGCCACGCGTCCTGCAGGTCACCCACGTCCTCGGGGTGGACCCAGTCGTGCAGGCTCTCGCCCAGCACCGTCGCCGTGTCCAGTCCCAGTGAGCGTCCGAGGGCCGGGCTGGCGTAGAGCACCGCGCCCTCCCCGTCATGGAGCGTGACGAGGTCCGACGAGCCCGTGACCAGCGCCCGCCAGAGCTCCTCCCGGCTCTGCAGCCGCTCGGTCAGCGCGTCGCGGTCGCGGCTGGTGACCGCGTTGCGGACCAGGACGGTGGCCACGAAGACCGTCGCCGCCAGGAGCTGTCCCGGCCGCAGGCCCTGCCCGCCCGCCGCGAGGCCGAGGGTCATGGCGACGGCCAGCGCGACGGGGACGTGCGGGGCGCCGCGCAGCGCGCGCAGCTTGCGCTCGGACAGGGCCGGTCGCACCCTCGCGTGCCGGGCGCCCAGCGCGCCGGCGAGCACGAGCAGCAGGCCAATCTCGGCCAGCAGCGTGGTCCAGCCGTCCGCGCGGTAGCGCCCGCGCGCCTCCAGCACCGAGAACGCCAGGTCGGCGCCGACGAACAGGACCAGTCCGCTGCCGGTCACGACCAGCTCGCGGCGTGCGCGGGCGGTGACGCGAGGCAGCACGCTGGCCAGCATCCCGAGGACGAAGACGTCCCCTGCCGGGTAGGCGAGCACGGTGACGCGGGTCAGCAGGGGGACGCCGTGCCCGACCTGGGCGGGCTCGAGCAGCAGCGTGTGGGTGAGCACCCACAGGGCCGTGGCCGCGACCAGCCCGTCGAAGACGCTGCGCCACCGCGAACCCGGTTGGGCGTCCTCGACCGGGTAGCTGAGCAGCGCGCCGACGATCATCGGCAGCCACATCAGGTGGACGAGGTCCGCCACCGACGGCACCGGCGGCGGCTGCCCCGTGACGACGTGCAGGACGGTGGCGAGCACGCCGGCGGCCGCACCGAAGGTCAGCGCCGCAGCGATGAGCAGTCGCGCCCTGCGCAGGCCGGCCTCGCCGCTGCGCGCGAGCCGGAGCAGGACCGCGATGGCGGCGCTGACGGTGACGACCTGGACGAGGTACGCGACCGGCTGTCCCAGGCCGGCGGGCAGCGGCCGCAGCAGCATCAGCCACGCGAAGCACAACAGCGCGGCGAGGCCGCAACCGGTCCTCACCGCCCGCGTCACAGGTGCCATCACGTCGTGCAGTCGGCAGCGCGGGGGCGTTCCTGAAGCGTTACGGCCCGCCGCCGTCCGCGGATAGCCTGCGCCGGTGGCCGAGCTCCGCTTCTCGTACGGCGTGATGAGTGCCGGGAAGAGCACCTTGGCCCTGCAGGTCGAGCACACCTGGACCGAGGCCGGTCGCTCCGGTGTCCTGCTCACCAGCCACGACCGCGGCGGCGCCGGACGGGTCACCAGCCGGCTCGGGATGGGCCGGCCCGCGGTCGAGGTCTCGCCGGCCACCGACCTGTGGGCGCTCGTGCACGACGCCGTCCCGGACGGCGGCTTCGTCGTCGCCGACGAGGCGCAGTTCTACGCCCCCGAGCAGGTGGACCAGCTGGCACGGTGCGTCGACGAGCGCGACGTCGAGGTGGCCTGCTTCGGGCTGCTGTCGGACTTCGCCGGCCGGATGTTCCCGGGCAGCGCGCGGCTGGTCGAGATGGCCGACGTCCTCGTGCCGCT
>JBKJQM010000398.1:0-2748 GCA_046594005.1 Mycobacteriales bacterium | reverse complement strand
GCGGGCGCCGACCCAGGCGCGCCGGATCCGTTGCTGTCGGCGGAGGTACCCCCCGAGCCACTGCCGCCACCGCAGGCCGCGAGGACGAGTGCTGTCGAGGGGACGAGGACGGCGGTGCTCAGGAGTCTGCTCATGCCTGCGACGGTAGGAATCTCCAGCACACGCGGCGGCAACGCGAAGGCCAACTGCCCCTTTGCCTTCGCACAGCATTCGGACAACGTTCCCGGACCTACAGTCGCGGCATGTCCGGCCAACGGGGCCAGCGGCCGCTTCGCGGCCGAGTCCGCAACGCGATCGCTGCGGTGGCAGCGCTGTCGCTGCTCCTGTTCGGGGTCCCCCTGGCCGTGGTCATGCACCGGCTGATCACCAGCGACGCGCTCACGAGCCTGCAGAGGGACGCGACGCGAGCCGTCGCCGCCGTTCCGGACAACGTCCTGGAGGCGGGCCAGACGGTGCCCGTCCCGCAGGCGCGCAACGGCACGCTGATCGGGGTGTACGACGCCCGCGGGACGAAGGTCGGCGGCAGCGGTCCGCGCACGTCGCCGTTGGCCGCGCGCGCCGGCGATGGGCGGGAGCACGACGGCCGCGACGGGGCCGACCTCGCGGTCATCGTGCCGGTGCTGTCTGACACCACCGTGGCAGGCAGCGTGCGCGCTGCGATCCCCCAGCGGGTTCTCCGGGAGCGCATCTACGGCGCGTGGGTGCTGCTGGCCGGCCTTGCGCTGCTGGTTGCGGGGCTCGCGTGGCTGCTTGCTCGTCGTGCTGCTCAGCGAGTGTCGGAGCCTTTCGAGCAGATCACGCTGGCTGCCAAGGCCCTCGGAGAGGGGCACTTCCAGCTTGATCTGCCTCGCCTGGACGTCCCCGAGGCGGACGCCGCCCGCTCCGCGCTCCTCCAGAGTGCGCAGCGGATCGACGCCCTGGTCGCCCATGAGCGCGCCTTCATGCGCGACGCCTCCCACCAGCTGCGCACCCGGCTGTCGGCCCTGGTCGTCCAGCTCGAGCAGCAGCCGCCCAGCGTGGACGCGGCGATCGGCAGCGCCCGGCAGCTCGAAGTCACCATCGCGGACCTGCTTGCCGTTCGTGCTGCTCGCGGCGACCAGACCTGCGATGCGGGTGTGGTGGCTGCGGACGCCGTCATGCGCTGGGGCTCGGCCACCGCGCCGGTGCTCCTACGACGCGACGACGTCCCCACCGCCGCCGTGAGCGCGGCAGCCCTGCGGCAGAGCCTGGACGTCCTGCTCGACAACGCCTTGCGGCACGGCGCCGCACCCGTCATCGTCACGGTCGAGGCGTACGGCGACGCGGTGGTCGTCGAGGTTGCGGACGCCGGTCCCGGGCTCGCCGCCTCGCGTCCCGGTACCGGGCTGCAGCTGGCAGCGCGGCTGGTCGAGCGTTCGGGCGGGTCGTTGCTCATCCGGGACAGCGGCAAGCAGCCTCGCGTGGCCTTGCTGCTGCCCGTGGCCACCGACGATCGCGACGACGACTACTCGGCTTCGAAGCGGTAGCCGTAGCCGCGCAAGGTAGTGATCCGGTCCCATCGCTCCCCGGCATCGGCCAGCTTGCGGCGGACGTTCGCCACGTGCACGTCCAGTGTCTTCGTAGAACCGGACCAGTGCTCGTCCCAGACCTGTTCCATCAGCGTCTCGCGACGCACAGCCGTGCCCGCAGACTCCACCAGGACAGCCAACAGCTCGTGCTCCTTCGGCCGGAGCACGACCTCCACCTCTCCCACCCAGGCCCGGCGGGCGCTCTGATCCAGCCGTACCTGCCCGCAGCGCAGGACGTCCGACGGGCTGACGATCCGCCGGCGCAGGTGCGCGCGCAGCCGCGCAAGCAGCTCCACCGGCCGGAACGGCTTGAGCACGAAGTCGTCTGCTCCGCCGTCCAGGGCGCGCACGGCGTCGGCCTCCTCCGTTCGCGCAGTCACCACGATGATGACGACGTCCGCCCCCCGGGCTCGGATCTCTCGGCACAGGTCCAGCCCGTCACCGTCGGGCAGACCCAGGTCGAGGAGCACCAGGTCCGACGGCCCGCGGGCGAGCAGGTCTCGCGCAGCCTGCGCTGTCTGGGCCCAGCGCACCTCGTGACCCTCCGCGGCGAGGACAGCCACCAGCGCGCCGCCCAGTTCGGCGTCGTCCTCGACCAGCAGAACGCGTGACCCGCCTACCGCCTCCTGCTCGGTGCGCATACGGACCTTCCCCCGGAGTGCGGCAGCCTCATCGCGGCACCCGGCCGACTTCACGCCCCGATCCCGAACGTGTTCTTACTGCATCTCCTGGCGACGGGGCCTGCCGCGTGGCCTCCACGCCCCCGAACGGGCTGCGCCCCGACGAGTCGCGGCCCCCGGTGGATGTCGCACCTGTGTCACTACTGCGAGGACGCCGGACGTACGGGCGGGAACGCCTCGTCGACTGCCCGGGAGCGGTCGATGACGGCCCCTGCGTGATGTGCCCACCGGCCCTCTCAGGAGAGTGCGAGTGCCGCTCGGCCCGCCACGTAGACGGCCACGACGACGAGCAGGACAGCGAAGGAGAACGTCAGAGCGCCGGCGCTGAGACGATCGGCCACCCGCTTACCGGCCAGCGAGCCGACGACGGCAGCGAGGGCGAACGGTGCGATGACCTGCCACTGGAAGCTGTCGTGCCCGGCCCGTGCGGCGAGCGCGACGGCGGAGTTGAGGCTGATCACCAGCAGCGAGGTGCCGACGGCTGTCGGCATGGGGATGTGCAGGAGCACGACGAGCACCGG
>JBKJQM010000321.1:0-4108 GCA_046594005.1 Mycobacteriales bacterium | reverse complement strand
AGCGCGACCCGGCCGTACGCCGTGGTGCTGTGGTGGCTGACCCCCCGGTGGCGCGGTCGGGGGTCGGCCTGCGACATCCGCAGCACCCCCACCGGCCGTCCACCGACCGCCACCGCGGCGTTGACGGCCTCGCCGACAGCCACCCCGGAGAACCCCCAGGAGGTGCCGGTGCCCAGGTTGCCGGGCCCCTGGGTCACGACCACGACGTCGGCCTCGAGCACCCGGACGGCCGCCAGGAGGCCGGAGTGCAGCGTCACCGCCTCGAGGTCACCGCCGAAGGCCTGGCCCACCGTGACCGTGCCGGCGAGGCGGTCAGCCAGCGCCGCGACCGTGCGGCTGAACCACAGCGGCAGCGCGCCGCCGTCGGTCATGACGTACGCGACCCGCGAGGCCGGCCGGTCGGCCAGCACGCCGGCGAGCACCGCGGGCAGCGAGGAGTGCAGATCCGCCACGACGACCGGGGTGCCGGGCAGGGGCGCGTCCCCGGACAGCAGCGCGTGGGTGGGCGCGTCCTGCTCGTCCGCGCCGAGCACGACCGCCTGCAGCGGTGTGTAGCGCGCCTTGACCAGGTGCCCGGGTCCCTCGACGTCGCGCGGCAGCCGGTCCGGCAGGGCGACGACCAGCGCGTATCCGCCCGTCCCGAGGCCGAGCGTCAGGGCGGCGACGTTCAGCAGTACCACGTCGCCCACCTCGGGCGAGCCCACCATCGGCGGGTGGGCCAGGGCCTGCACCGCGCTGCCGTCCTCGAGCCGGACCCGCAGCTCCAGCGCCCCGGGCCAGGACCGGCCGAGGCTCTCGACGACGCCGCGCCGCCACCTGATCAACCCCGCCACCTGATCAACGCAGCCCCCGCACCGCCGCAGGCTAACGTCGCCGCCGTGTCGGCCAAGAAGACGGAGCGGCTGCTCAACCTGGTGATCTGCCTGCTCGCGACGCGGCGGTTCCTGGGCGTGCAGGAGATCCGCACCGCGGTCCCCGGCTACGAGCAGGGCGGCGAGGAGGCCTTCCGCCGCATGTTCGAGCGCGACAAGGAGGAGCTGCGCGAGCTCGGCATCCCGCTGGAGACCGGCACCGACAGCCACGCCCACGACGACGAGCCCGGCTACCGGATCGCCCGCCGCGACTACGAGCTGCCCGAGATCGTGCTCGAGCCGGACGAGGCCGCTGCCCTCGGACTGGCCGCCCGGCTGTGGCAGTCCGCACCCCTGGCCGGCGCCACCGGCACCGCGCTGCTCAAGCTCAAAGCCGCCGGCGTGGAGACGATCGCCGCCCCGGCCGCCCTGGAGCCCCGGGTGGGGGCCTCCGAACCGGCCTTCGAGGGCTGTCTGCGGGCGGTCCGCGACGGCCGCGCCGTCGCCTTCGGCTACCGCACCTCAGGGGTGAAGGCACCGCAGGCGCGGCACGTCGAGCCGTGGGGGGTCGTGTCCTGGCGCGGCCGCTGGTACCTCGTCGGACACGACACCGACCGCGGCGCCGAGCGGGTGTTCCGGATGTCCCGCATCGTCGGCGACGTCAAGGCCGTGGGCGAACCCGGAGCCGTCGTGCCGCCCGAGGGCGTCGACCTGCGCGCGATGGCCGGCCGGATGGCCGTCGACGAGCCGCGCGAGACCGCACGCGTCGCCCTGCGGCCGGGCGCCGGCTGGGAGCTGCGCCGGGAGGCGACGGCGAGCGACGAGGACCCGGACCGGGCCGGCTGGACCGTCGTCGACGTCGGCTTCTCCGATGCCGAGCGACTGGCGGACCGGGTGACGGGCTACGGCGCGGACGCGGTGGTGCTGTCCCCGCCCGAGGCGCGTGAGGCCGTCGTACGCCGGCTGCGCGGGCTGGCGTCATGACCGCCCCCGCCGGCGGCACCTCGGGCCAGCTGCCCCGCCTGCTCGCGCTCGTGCCGTACCTGCTGGCCCGTCCCGGCGTCCGGCTCGCCGAGGTGGCCGACACCTTCGGCATCACCGAGGAGCGGCTGCGCAAGGACCTCAACCTGCTCTGGGTGTGCGGCCTGCCCGGGCACGGGCCCGGCGACCTCATCGACGTGGAGTTCGAGGGCGACACCGTCACCCTGATCGAGCCCGCCGGGGTCACCCGCCCCCTGCGCCTGACCGTCGACGAGGCGCTCGCCCTCGTCGTGGCGCTGCGGGCGCTGGCCGAGACGCCCGGCCTCGACGAGCGCGACGCCGTCGACCGGGCGCTGGCCAAGGTCGAGCTGGCGGCGGGCGCCGCTGCCGGGCCGGCCGACCGCGTCGAGGTCTCGGTCGGAGGCGAGAGCTCGGTGCTGCCGGTCGTCCGCGGCGCGCTCGAGGCCGGCCGGGCGCTGCACCTGAGCTACTACGTCCCCGGCCGTGACGAAACCACGGAGCGTGACGTCGACCCGATGCGCCTGCTGCTGGTCGAGGGCCGCAGCTACGTCGAGGCGTGGTGCCGCCGGGCGGAGGGCGTCCGGCTGTTCCGCCTGGACCGCATCGCCGACGTGTCGGTGCTCGACGAGCCCTCGGCACCGCCCGCCGGGGTGCAGTCGCGCGACCTGACGCAGGGGCTGTTCCGCCCCGGGCCCGACGACCTGCTCGTCACGCTCGCGCTGCGGCCGGGCGCGGCGTGGGTCGCGGACTACCACCCGTGCGAGTCGGTGGTCGAGTCGCCGGACGGCGGGCTGACCGTGCGGCTGCGCGCCCGCGACACCGGCTGGGTGCGGCGCCTCGCGCTGCGGCTGGGGGACCAGGGCCGGGTCCTGTCGCCGGACTCGCTCGCCGACCAGGTGCGCGCCGACGCCCAGGCCGCGCTGGCCGCGTACGACGCCTGACGTCACCACGTCGGGTGACGCTGCGTCACCAGGTGTCAAGCCCCTCGCACCTCCTGCCGAAAGGAGGAGCACCGCAGCAGGTGCGGAGGCGACGGAGGAGATCCCGGTCATGACCACGATCAAGGCGTCCTGCCCCACGTGCGGCGAGGTCGAGCTGACCCCCGCCGACGTCGCCCTCATGGTGTGCAGCCACGCACCCCTGTCGTACTACGCGTTCACCTGCTCCACGTGCCTCGAGGTCGTGAAGAAGCCGGCCGACGACCACGTCGTGTCGCTGCTGGTCTCCGGCGGCGTCCCCGCCCAGGTGTGGGACCTGCCGGCCGAGGCCCTCGAGGTCAAGGAGGGTCCGCGGCTGTCGTACGACGACCTGCTCGACTTCGGTCTGCAGCTCGGCTCGACCGACCTGCTCGCCGCCGCGGCCGGAGCCCCCGCCCGCGCGTAGCCCGCCCGGTCTACCGTGACCGGCGTGAAGTGGATCCTGATCGACGTCGCCATCGCGTTCGTGGCGCTCGCCGTGCTGGCCGTGCTCGTCCTGGGGCTGTACCGCAAGGTCAAGGCCCTGTCGCGCGCCGTCGGCACCGCGGGGGAGACGGTGGCCGTGGCCAGCGACGCCCTCGCCGCCGCGCAGTCCGCCGGGCCGCTGGGGGCACCACACACGGTGGACGCGCCGCCCGCGGGCAGGCCGCGCACCGCCTCCGGGGCGTAGCCTGAGCCGGTCGTCCCCCTGCAGAGGAGCCCGCCTGTGAACTTGCCCGGTGGCTGGGAGCTCGTCCTGGTCGTTCTCGTGATCATGGTGCTGTTCGGGGCCAAGCGGCTGCCCGAGGCCTCGCGCTCCCTCGGCCGCTCGCTGCGCATCTTCAAGGCCGAGACCAAGGGCCTGCGCGACGAGGACTCGCCCGGCTACGAGGCCCCGGCGGTGACGCCGAAGGTCGTCGCGGCTCCGGCCGACCCGCGCGACGACGCGGCCTACCAGCGCTGGCTGGCGTCGCAGCCCTCCGCTCCCGCGACGGACCCGGTTCCCGACCCGTCGCAGCCCCACCAGCCCTAGGTGGCGCTCCCGGGTCGGAGCCCGGCGAAGGCGCAGGCGCGCACGCCCGACGGCCGCATGGCCCTCATCGACCACCTGCGCGAGCTCCGCAACCGGCTCGGCATCTCGCTGCTGGCCCTCGCCGTGTGCGTGGTCGTGGCGTTCTTCCTGCGCGAGCACGTCTTCGACCTCATCAAGCGGCCGTACTGCCAGACCGAGGTCGCGCAGCGCGCGTCCGCCGTCTCGGGCAACCAGTGCGAGCTGTACGCCTTCGGGCCGTTCGAGCA
>JBKJQM010000311.1:0-2994 GCA_046594005.1 Mycobacteriales bacterium | reverse complement strand
GGAGACGACCTCGTCGACGATGCCGTACTCCACGGCCTCGGCGGCGGTCAGGATCTTGTCGCGCTCGATGTCCTTGCGGATCAGCGCCGCGTCGCGGCCGGTGTGGTTGGCCAGCATCTGCTCGAGCAGGTCGCGCATGCGCAGGATCTCGCGGGCCTGGATCTCGATGTCGGAGCTCTGGCCCTCACCGCCACCGGAGGGCTGGTGGATGAGGACGCGGGCGTGCTCGAGCGCCAGTCGCTTGCCCTTGGTGCCGGCCGCCAGCAGCACGGCCGCCGCCGACGCCGCCTGACCCATGCAGATGGTCTGGATCTCGGGCTTGACGAACTGCATCGTGTCGTAGATGGCGGTCAGCGCGGTGAACGACCCGCCGGGCGAGTTGATGTAGATCGAGATGTCGCGGTCGGGGTCCTCGGACTCCAGGTGCAGCAGCTGGGCCATGACCACGTTGGCCACGCCGTCGTCGATCGGCGTGCCCAGGAAGATGATGCGCTCCTTGAGCAGGCGACTGTAGATGTCGAACGAGCGCTCTCCGCGAGAGGTCTGCTCGATGACGATCGGGATCGTGTAGTTCGTGGGCGCCTCGAAAGACATGTGCAAGCCTCCTAGGCCCGGGTGCCGGCGCCGGACGGGACGTCCTTGGCTCCGGTGATGACGTGGTCGATGAAGCCGTACTCCTTGGCCTCGGCCGCGCTGAACCAGCGGTCGCGGTCGGAGTCCTTCTCGATCTGCTCCTCGGTCTGACCGGTGTGGAAGGCGATGCGCTCAGCCATCTGCTTCTTCACGTAGAGCATCTGCTCGGCCTGGATGGCGATGTCGGCCGCGGTGCCGCCGATGCCACCGGACGGCTGGTGCATCATGATCCGCGCGTGCGGCGTGGCGTAGCGCTTGCCCTTGGCGCCCGCGCAGAGCAGGTACTGCCCCATCGACGCGGCCAGCCCGAGGCCCACGGTCGCGACGTCGTTGGCGACGAACTGCATCGTGTCGTAGATGGCCATGCCCGCGGAGATCGAGCCGCCGGGGCTGTTGATGTAGAGGAAGATGTCCCGGTCCGGGTCCTCGGCGGCGAGCAGCAGCAGCTGCGCGCAGATCGCGTTGGCCATCTCGTCCATGACGGGCGAGCCGAGGAAGATGATCCGCTCGCGCAGCAGCCGGTTGAAGACCTGGGCGTCGAGGCCCATGTCGGCGCCGGGAGCGCGGAGCGACGGCGACGGCGTGGCGACCCCGAGGGTCGGCACGACGAGCCCGCTGGGAGAGGTGCTGTCAGTCATGGGGGTCCTGCCTCGGGATCTCGAGTCGGGCGGGTCTGCTGCCAGGTGTTCGGCCTGTCAGCGACCCTAACGCCGTGCACCGACGGGCAGTCCCGCTCGCGGCCCCGTTCCGCCAAGGGCGGAAGGCGCGTGCTCAGCCCTCGTCGAGGTAGTGGACCGAGCCGTCGCCGTGCGTGTGGAACGGCCGGCCGTCCTCGTCGAACTGCGTGTCGTCGGCCCCGGCGGGCGCGAGGTCGTCCCGCAGCTCCTCGAGGTCGACGGCGTTGCCGGAGGCGTCGGTGATCGTGGCGGCCTCCATGACGGCGGCGAGCGCCTTGCCGCGGCGCACCTCGGACACCAGGCCCTGGAGCTGGCCGGACTGCACGACCGACTGGGCGTACTGGTCCGGGGAGACGCCGGCGCGCTGGGCGCGGCGGACGACCTGGTCGGTGAGCTCGGCGTCGGTGACGCCCAGCTCCTCGGAGTCGGCGATGGCGTCCAGGACCAGCTGGGCCTTGACGGCCTCGGCGGCGCTGGTACGCACCTCCTCGTCGAACTCCTCCTCGCCCTTGCCCTCGGACTCGAGGTACTGGTCCACGGTCATGCCGGCCTGCTGCAGCTGCTGGGTCGTGCTCTGCCGGCGCCACTCGACCTCGGCCTCGACGACGGACTCCGGCAGCGGGACCTCGACGGCCGCGAGCAGCGCCTCGAGGACCTTGTCGCGGGCCTCCACGCCCTGCTCGAGCTTCTTCATGCGCTCCAGGCGCGTACGGACGTCGGTCTGCAGCTCCTCGAAGGAGCCGAAGCCCGTGGTCTCGGCCCACGCGTCGTCGGCGGCGGGCAGCTCGCGCTCGTTGACGGCCTGGACGGTGACGGCGACCTCGGCGGCCTGGCCCTCGAACTCGCCCGCGACGAGCGTGGTGGTGAAGGAGGTCGCGTCGCCGGCGCTCTTGCCGGTGATGGCCTCGTCGATGCCCTCGAGCAGGTCACCGGAGCCGACCTCGTACGACAGGCCGGACGCGGTGCCGCCGGGCACCTCCGCGCCGTCGACCGACGCGACCAGGTCGAGCGTCACGAAGTCGCCGGTGGCGGCCGGGCGCTCCACGGGGCTGAGCTTGGCGAAGCGCTCGCGGAGCTCGTCGACCTGCGTCGTGACGTCCTCGTCGGAGACGACCGCGTCGTCGACGGTCACGGACAGACCGTCGAAGGCGGGGATGTCGAACTCGGGGCGGACGTCGACCTCGGCGGTGAAGGACAACGAGGTGCCGTCGTCGAGGTTGGTCACGTCGACCTCGGGACGCCCGACCGGCGACACGCCGGCCTCGGTGACGGCCTCGGAGTACAGGCGGGGCAGGGCCTCCTGCACGGCCTCCTCGAGCACGACGCCGCGGCCGACGCGCTGGTCGAGGATGCGCGGCGGCACCTTGCCGGGGCGGAAGCCCTGGACGCGGACCTGCGCGCCGATCTTCTTGTAGGCGCTGTCGAGCTCGGCCTTCAGCTCGGTGAACGGGACGTCGACCGTGAGGCGGACCCTCGTGGGGCTCAGGGTCTCGACAGCGCTCTGCACGGGGTGGGTCCTCTTCTCACGATGTGGGCACGGCGGAGCGCGACGCACGAGGGAGAGGGCGGTCGGGGCGGGGAGACTCGAACTCCCGATCTCCTGCTCCCAAAGCAGGCGCGCTAGCCACTACGCTACGCCCCGCGGAAGTGGGCTCCACGGAAAGCCCCGGCCGCGTGTGCGGGC
>JBKJQM010000283.1:0-2564 GCA_046594005.1 Mycobacteriales bacterium | reverse complement strand
GCCGGCCACGGCACGGACGGCGGCCGCCTCCGCGACGGTGCCCCAGGCGGCGCACTGCGGGCACTGGCCGACCCACTTGGCCACCGTGGTGCCGCACTCGGTGCAGCGGTGGACGGGTCGCTCCCGAGCGGAACGGGCACTGCTGACAGGCCTGCTGACGGACATGCGCGGACGCTAGCCGCGGGAGCCGACAGGGCCGGGCGGCGCGCGCAAGACGTGGAGGGCCGGCGGGTCAGCCGTCGGTGGACGAGCCTTCCTCGCCGCCGTCGGGGGTGGTGGAGCCGGTGCCGTCGGCCTCCTCGTGCTTGCCGCCGGTGGGGGCCTGCAGGGCGGGCTCGCCCTCCTCGCTGCCCTTCTCCTTGGTGTAGATCGGCCGGTCGGAGGTGCTCGCGATCCTGACCGGGACCTGCGTCTCCACGGTGCCGTTCTTGGCGAAGCGCAGGGTCATCGCGATGAACTCGCCCGCGCGCACCTGCGCGGTGAGGCCGACCAGGCGGAGCGTGACGGCGTTGCCGGTGCTGCCGAGGCCGGGCACCGTCAGGGTGCCGGGCTGGTCACCGGCGAGCACCTCGACCGAGCCGGCGACCGGCGTGCTGGCCTCGACGAGGGTGTCGTCCTCGGAGGAGGTGTTGGTGACGGTGAGGAACACCTCGGCGTCGTCACCGGGGGCGTATGCGCCGCCCGTGGGGTGCTCCACTGCGAGACCGCGGATGGCGAGCGCGCCGACCGCGGGGTTGCTGGACTCCGCCTGGCTGCGCGCCTGGTAGGTCTGCGCGTCGCGACTGGCCCCGCAGGCCGTCAGGGCGACGGGCAGCAGGCCGGCGACCACGAGGGTGGCGGCGCGCTGGGCGAGGGACGCGTTCACGAGTCAGCTCCAGAGGCGAGGAGGGGGAGGTCGGCGGCGATGTCCGACGGCCGGGTGCCGCCCGGGTAGAAGACCGGGAGGCGGTCCGCCGCGTCGAACGCGAAGATCACGTTGGCGTGCTGCACACCGTATCCAAGCGGTCCGGAGTGCGTGTGAGGGGTCGTCCCCGGCGAGTCCACGTGCTCGTTCGGCCTGCCCGCAAGGGTGGGGATCGGACCGCCCTGAGCGGCCGGGGGGATGCCGACCGCCCGCTGAGCGGCGTCGACCTCGGCCTGCGTGCCGACCAGGCCGACGTAGTCGCTGGAGAAGCCGTCCAGCCAGGTCCGCAGGACCGACGGGGTGTCCCGCGCGGGGTCGGTGGTCACGAACACGACGCGGGTCTTCCCCCGCACGCCGGGTGCAGCGGTCCGCAGGGCGCCCGCGATGTCGGCCATCGCGGTGGGGCACTCGTCGGGGCAGTTCGTGTAGCCGAAGTAGAGCAGCGTGGGCCGGCCCGAGGTCTGCTCGGCGAAGTCGTAGCGGTTGCCCGCGGTGTCGCGCAGGACGAAGGTCGGCCGCGCGGGCGGCTCGCCAGGCGGCTCGACGCCGTGGAAGGACGAGGTCGACGCCCGCGGCGAGGCCTCGGTCGCCGTCCCGGCGGAGCAGCCGGTCAGCAGCAGGGCGCCGAGCAGCAGCGGGACGGCGGGGTGCACCTCCCCAGTGTCTCAGCCCGGTACGAGCGCGGCACCGCGGGCGACGAGCAGCGCCACGCACACCGCCGCGACGACGATCGCGGCGCGGAAGGCGTCCCGCGATCCGGGACGTCGGGCCCGTACGAGACCGCCCGCCGTGACGGCCGCCGCCACCGCCACCGCCAGCAGCGCGAGCAGGCCGGGGTCGCCCGGGCCGAACGACAGGACGGCCGACGCGGCGAGCAGCAGCACCGCCGCCAGCGCCGCCGAGCGGACGGGGCCGAGGCGGTGCGGCAGGCCGCGGATGCCCTGCGCGACGTCCTCCTCGAGGTCCGGCAGCACGTTGCACAGGTGCGCGCCGACGCCGAGCAGGGCTCCGGCGACGCCCGCCCACCACGGCGCGAGCTGGCCCCGCCCGAGGGTGACGATCGACGGCACGGCGCCGAAGGCGAAGGCGTACGGCGCCCACGACAGGACGGTCGCCTTGAGCCGGGCGTTGTAGGACCAGGCGGCGGCGACGGCCGCGAGGTGCAGCAGCCCGGGGGCAAGGCCCATCGCCAGCGACAGCGGTACGCACAGCGCGACGGCCGTGAGCGCCGCCGTGCGAACGGTGGCCGGCGCGAGCTCGCCGCGGGCCACCGGCTTGTCGTCCCGGCCGGTGCGGGCGTCCCGGGCGGCGTCGATCCAGTCGTTGCTCCACCCCACCGACAGCTGGCCGGTCAGGAAGGCGGCAGTGACCCACAGCGAGCGCAGGCCCAGCCCGCTGGACACCGCGAGGGCGGTGGCGATCGCCGTGACGGCAGCCGTCGGCTCCGGGTGGCTGGCGCGCACCAGCGGCAGGACGGGGGGCACGGCGCGCAGTCTGCCCGGGGGCGCGCGATCATGGGCGGGTGAGCCCGCCGGTGCGCCCGCTGAACGACCCCGCGCAGTACGACGACCTCGCCGCGTCCTGGTGGGACCCGCGCGGCCGGTTCGCGATGCTGCACTGGATCGCGGAGGCCCGGGCCCGGCTCGTCCCCCCGGCTGAG
>JBKJQM010000199.1:0-10279 GCA_046594005.1 Mycobacteriales bacterium | reverse complement strand
AAGACCGAGGTGCCGACATCCCTTGCGGCACTGAAGGCTGCTGTCGAAGCCGGTGGCGCCCGTGGGTGATCCGCTCGTCTGCGTCGTCCCGGACGCCGGGCTCGGCAACTCGGCGTACCTCCTCGACCTCGGCGACGGGCGCGCCTTGGCCGTCGACGCGAGCCGCGACCTCCGCTCGCTGCGTAAGGCCGCCGAGGCGCGGGGCCTGCACGTCGCGTACGCCGCCGACACCCACCTCCACGCCGACTTCCTCTCCGGCGCGGTCCAGCTCGCGGCCACCGACGGCGCCCAGGTGCTCGCCTCGCGAGCCGGTGGTCGGGAGTTCCCGCACCGCGGGCTCGAGGACGGCGAAGAGGTCAACCTCGACGGGCTCACCCTGCGCGCGATCGGCACCCCGGGTCACACCGACGAGCACTTGGCCTTCCTGCTGCTCGATGGATCTCGCGAGATCGGGGTGTTCAGCGGCGGCTCCCTGATCGCGGGCTCGGCGGCCCGTGTCGATCTCGTGGCGCCCGAACGGACCGAGGAGCTTGCCCGGTCGCAGTACCGCTCGCTGCACCGCCTCGCCGCGCTCGATCTAGCCGCCGCTCTCTGGCCCACCCACGGTGGCGGCTCGTTCTGCTCCGCCGCGGCGGCGTCGGTGGGCACCACCACCACGATCGGCGACGAGCTCGCCGCCAACGAGCTCCTGCGGGCACCCGACGAGGACACCTTTGTGAGGCTGCTCATTGGGTCGCTCGGGAGCCACCCGCCGTACTTCCACCGCCTAGGCGAGATGAACCGTCGCGGCCCGGAAGTCCTTGCCGGCGACCCAACTCTCGAGGGGCTCCAGCCCACGGTTGTTGCCGACCTCGTCGCCGCGGGTGCAGGGATCGTGGACGTACGACCGGTGACGTCGTTCGCGCAAGCACATCCGGCCCACGCCCTCTCCATCCCGCTGCGTCCGGCGTTCGCCTCCTGGCTGGGCTGGCTCGCCCCGGACGACCGGCCCCTCGTCGTACTCCGAGAAGCAGATCAGGACGCCGCGGAGATCCTGTGGCAGGCCCTCAAGATCGGCTACGCCAACATCGTCGGGGAGATCGCCGGCGGCATCGACGCGTGGCAGACGGCTGGCCTTCCGACCGCAGCGATCGACCTCCTCTCCCCCACCGACGTGTCCGGCGTGCGGGTGCTCGACATCCGGCAGGACGGTGAGTACGCCGCGGGGCATCTGCCGGGTGCCGCCCACCGGGAACTCGGCGACGTCGCCGAGCACGCTGCCGAGTACGGCGACGGCCCGGTCGTCGTCATGTGCGGTCACGGCGAACGAGCGATGAGCGCGGCCAGCCTGCTGGCCCGCGCCGGCGCAGCCGACGTCCGGGTCCTCGATGGCGGACCCGACGACGTCGCCCGCGCCCTGGACCTTGAGTTGGAGCAGGGGCCGTGACTGGCCGGACGGGATCCCCACCGGCACTCGGCCTGCGGCCCAACATCGCCCAGTTCACCCTGCTCCTCGCGGTCAACGGACTGGTTGGCGGCATGCTCGGGCAGGAGCGCACCGTCCTCCCGCTGCTGGCAACCGACGTCTTCGGGCTTGCGTCCTACACCGCAGCACTCACCTACATCCTGGCGTTCGGCATCGCCAAGGCCCTGACCAACTACATCGCCGGAGCATGGTCGGAGAGATACGGTCGCAAGCCCGTACTGGTGGCCGGCTGGCTGGTCGCGATTCCAGTTCCTCTGCTGCTGATTTGGGCGCCGCACTGGTGGATCGTGGTCGCCGCCAATGTGCTGCTGGGCATCAGCCAGGGCCTCACCTGGTCGACGACCGTGATCATGAAGATCGACCTCGTCGGACCCGAACGCCGCGGCATGGCGCTCGGCTTCAACGAGTCCTCGGGCTACCTGGCTGTCGCGGGCACCGCGCTGCTCACCGGGTACGTCGCAGCCAACAGCGGCCTGCGACCCGAGCCGTTCCTCATCGGACTCGCCTACGCAGCCCTCGGACTGGGGCTCTCCACCCTCGCCGTGCAGGAGACCCGCCATCACGCCGACCACGAAGCGAGCCTGCTACCCGACGAGCCAGAACTGACACCTCGCGAGGTCTTCGCGCAGACCAGTCTCCGCGAGCCAGCGCTCTCGTCAGCGAGCCAGGCCGGCCTGGTCAACAACCTCAACGACGGCCTGGCCTGGGGCCTCTTCCCCGTCCTCTTCACAGCGGCCGGACTCACCCTTACCCAGACCGGCGTACTCGTCGCGATCTACCCCGCGGTCTGGGGAGTCGGCCAACTGGTCACCGGCGGCCTCTCGGACCACTGGGGACGCAAGCACCTGATCACCGCCGGAATGCTGATCCAGGCCATCGCGCTCGCCGGGATTGCGGCGCTCGACACCTTCGGCGCGTGGGCCGCAGCAGCCGCTGCCCTGGGGATCGGTACCGCGCTCGTGTACCCGACTCTGCTCGCCGTCATCGGCGACGTCGCCCACCCCGCCTGGCGCGCCCGCGCGGTCGGCGTTTATCGACTCTGGCGCGACCTCGGCTTCGCCGTCGGCGCCCTGCTGACCGGCGTGCTGGCAGATGCATGGGGTATCCGTCCGGCCATCGGGATCGTCGCGGCCATCACCGCAGCCTCGGGCCTGCTCGTCGCGCTGCGGATGTACGAAACCCACGCACCGGAACGCCGAACTGCCCGACACTTTCATTCTTGACTGACCCAGTCAGTCAGTTATGATCAAGGTATGGCACGCAGCATCCCCCCCGAACGACTCCCCGCCGTCATTGACGCGGCCGTCCAGGTCTTCGTCACCCACGGATTCCGGCGGGCCCAGATGCAAGACGTGGCCGATGTCCTGGGGTTGGCAAAGGGCACGTTGTACGGCTACGCGGCCTCCAAGGACGCGCTGTTTGCAGCGACAGTTCGGTACGGGGATGCCTTGGAGCCCCTCCCCGCCCTGGGCGAGCTTCCCCTGCCTGCGGCCAGCGAAGGCGAGCTGGCGGATCTGGTGACTTCACGGCTGGCAGCCGAACTACCCGACCTGGCACTCACCCGTGCGCTGCAACGGGCAAGCCTCCCGGCTAGCCCGGAGGAGGCCTCGGCCGAGGTGGCGATCATCGTCACCGATCTGTTCCACCGCCTCGCCCGCCACCGGATCGCGATCAAGCTGGTCGACCGGTGTGCTCCCGAGCTTCCCGAACTCGCGCGGGTCTGGTTCGAAACCGGGCGAAGCACCCAGATGTCCGCGATGGAGGGCTACCTCGACTCACGACAATCAGCTGGCTTGCTGACCATGCCCGGGCCGACCCCCATCGTGGCGCGAACGATTGTCGAGCTCTGCGTCCTGTGGGCGGTTCACTGCCAGTTCGACCCCGCCCCAGCCGCCCGACCCCAGCCGAGCGACGACAGCCTGGCTGCCACTACGGCAGCCCTGATCGTGCGGTCCACCGCGCTCGTCAACGAGAGGTACCCGTCATGAGAGTTGCCGTACGCCAATGCCCCATCGACCGTCGCCCACTGCCGCAACGCGCCGCCACCGCCGCGGCTCGGCCGCTCAAGCGGTACCTCTCGAAGCAGGCTGCTCGTCCGCACGGGATCGGGGGTCGGCTCATCGGTCGCTTGTGGATCACCGAGACCGCAGCTGTCAACGATGCGGCTATCGAGCTTCTCGCCCCGTCCCTCAGCGAGCACATCCTCGAGATCGGATTTGGCCCGGGACGAGCGCTCGGCGTGATCACTTCCCATGGGGCCACCGCCACCGGCATCGACGTCTCCGAGGCGATGGTGACACTGGCCGGCAAACGTAACCGTGACCTGATCCGGACCGGGGCCCTAACGCTCTGCGTCAGCGACGGCGTGTCCATTCCCCTGGCAGACGACTCAGTCGAGGCCGTCATGTCCGTGCACAACATCTACTTCTGGGCCGAGCCGCGCACCACGATTGAAGAGATCGCCCGAGTACTTCGACCCGGCGGCCGGGTCCTCCTGGTCTTCCGCGGTCGTGAGCATCCGCTACCTGGTCGCCTCGACCCGAGGATCTACCGATCCGTGACCACCAACGACGTGGAGACATGGCTGCTCGACGCGGGCTTCACAGACATCGGGACCAGGTCACCATCCAGCGCCCCCACGGAGATCTCGTTCGTGGTCGCCCATCTCCAGCGCTGATATAGGTCGAATCTGTGGCTCACATCCTCGATTGAAATTGGGGCGGAGCTTCTGGGAGTGAACCGGGCACGCCAGCGGCCTCCTCCGCTCAAGCGGTTCAGGTCCGGTGTCGACACAGCTCGATTCTCAAGGACCCGTGGGACACCCCCGCATCTACACCTGGCTGTCCGGCTCGACCTACGGGCGATGGTGGGGAGCAGGTCCTGCCTGTGGCGTGCGCCCTGCTCGTGGTCCTCCCCGTGGCACTGATGGTGCGCCGCGAGCTCGACCTCCTCGCGCTCGACGAGGACACCCCCGCCTCGTCGGGATCTCTCTCGAGCGCGTCCGCCTGCTCGTCCTGCTCTGCGCAGCCACGCGCCTGATCCTGAAGCATCGACAGCGAGGCAGGCGCCGGGAAGGCTGGGGCGCCGCCGATCCGCAGCACCAACGATGTGACAACAACACTCACTTCAAGAGTCACACCGATCTTGACAGTTACTCTCAGATTCTGAAGACTGAATCCATGATCCTCGACAAGTTCGCCGTGACCGACAAGGTCGCGATCGTCACCGGCGCCGGCCAAGGGATCGGACGAAGCATCGCGATCGGTTTGGCTGAGGCAGGCGCTGATGTCGTCGTCGCAGCCCGCACGACCTCAGACCTCGACGAGGTCGTCGCGCGCATCGAGGAGACCGGCAGACGGGCATTTGCGGTTCAGACAGACGTGATGGAGACCGACCAGCTCGAGCACCTGGTGGCCGAGACCCTGCGCGTCTTCGGTCGGCTCGACATCTTGATCAACAACGCCGGCGGCACTGCCCCGCGACCGGCGATCATGACTTCGGAACGCTTCTTCCACGCCGCGGTGCACTTCAACGCGATCGCTCCGTTCCTGCTGACCAAGATCGCGGCACAGGCAATGGTGGACACCGCCGGGGGTGGCAGCGTCGTGAACATTTCCTCCCGCGCGGCCGACATGGTGCTGACCTCGTTCGTCGCGCACGGCGTCGGCAAGGCAGCCCTGACGCACATGACCAAGAACCTGGCCGCCGAGTTCGCTCCGGTGGTGCGGATCAACGCCATCGGCACCGGCGCCATCGACACTCAAGCCCTCGCGACCGTGATGCAGGATGAGCAGATGCACCGCGACTTCCTGGACCGGACCCCGATGGCGCGGGCGGGACAGCCCGAGGACATCGCCTGCGCCGCCCTCTACCTGGCTTCCCCGGCATCGTCGTGGGTCACTGGAACAATCCTGAACGTCGACGGCGGCTCCAGCGTCCCGGCCGTGCAGATCCCCGCTCCGCCCCTCGAACCCCGAACCCCGAGGTGACCATGCCGACCACGCAAGCCGAACCCGGTCAGACCGACCCCGGCCAGCCCGACCCCGGCCAGCCCGAAGAGGGCGCATCGATCCCGCTGCGTGAACGGCAGCGCAACGCCCTCCGCGCCGACATCCAGCATGCAGCTCTGCGGATGTTCGCGGCGCAAGGGTTCGACAACGTCACCACCGAGGCGATCGCTGAGGAGGTTGGCATCTCGCCGAGCACGTTCTTCCGGCACGTGCCGAGCAAGGAACACCTGCTGCTGGGCGCGACCCAGCGCGGGCGAGCGCAGATCGTTGCGAACTTCCGCGCACGACCGTTGGACGAGGACATCGCGGACTCCATCGCAGCGGCCATCCTCGCTCGCACCTCACAGTTCGTGAATGACGACGAGACCGTTGAGCTGTGGCGAAAGGCCATGGCTTCAGCGCCTGTAGAACTGCGACGGGCTTCGCTTCTCAATCGCGAGGACTGCGACGAGCTCATCGGAGCCGTCGCCTACCGACTCGATGACGCCGTCACGTCGGCTGACATGCGGGCCGGGGTCCTGGTTCGCGCGGCCGTGGCCGCCGTCGAGTACGCCTATGAGTGGTGGCTCACCTACGACCAGACAGAGTCCCTGCACACGCTGACCGAGCGCGCCCTCCAGATGGTGACCCGCGGACTCTCGATCCCGATGCCGCCTGCACGACGAAAGCGGTCAAACCGGTGACCACGACCACGAACAGGACCACCACGGGGACCACGAACGGGACCACGACCGCCGGACCCCTGGTCCGGCGCCGGATCGACTACGTCCTTCTCCCAGCCTTCGTCCTCGGCATCCTCAACAGCATCGCGCTGAGCCTGCCCGAGGGGCTCGGCGTATCCGTGTCGCCTGACAGCCCGTGGCCGCCGCTGCGTTCGTTGCACACCTGGGCGGTCGAGCAGGAGCCGCAGCATCTCGAGATGCCACCCGCTTTGCAGGCATCGCTTCTCTACGACGGCTTCATCCAGCTCGCACTGCTCCTGGTACTCACCGTCGGCCTCTGGATGCTCAAGTCCTGGCCGTGGCTGGGAACCCTGGCGCTGGTCTACGCGGTCAGCGCCGTGATGAACATGTACTTCTACTTCATGCAGACCTTCCTCGGGCCTGACAGTCCCCCGCACCTGTGGACCTACCTGCCGATCAACCTGCCCTGGGCCATCGTCCCGATCCTGGTCGCCTACCGGTTCTGGCCTCGGACACCTCGGTAGAACCCACGCCGGACGACCCAGGGCAGCAGCACCCTGTGAATCACCCAGGCCGGTATCTGGATGGCACGGCCGTCGGGCGCAAAGAAAAGCAGTCCGTCCTCCTGGACCCCCAGCACCGACCCCCACCGCGAACGGGACGGTCGGTACTCCTTGAGTGGCCGACCAGCCAGGTAGGCGCGAATGTTGCCGGCAAGCATTCCGTCGGCCCGGTTCCGGGCGCTGGACCGCAGCGGGTCCGTGGCAGCGACATCGCCGATGGCAAAAATCTCCGGGCGGGCCCGGGTTTGCAGGGTCGGTCCGACAGCGACAAAGTCGTCCTCATCGAGCAACGAGTCGGGTATCCACCCGGTGTTGGGCCGGACCTTGCCGATCGCCCACACGACGGCTTCAGCCCGTGCGGCCGGCTGACCGGTGCTCCACTGAACGGGTTCGCTGGTGATCTCGTCACAGGCGAATCCGTCCGGAACCACGGCACGGTGTCCTGGATACAGCCCGACCCCCAGGTCGACGAGACGATCGTGTACCTGGCTCCAGGCGCTCGGATGGTGCTGAGGTATCGCACGTTGCCCGGGGAAGTAGAGGTCGACCGGCTTGCGAGGCCAGCGGATCCGCACATTGGCTGCCACGCTGACTGCGGCCGCTCCCCCACCGATCACCATCACTGAGGCTGCGGCACCAACACGAGCGTGATACCGGCGGATGTCAGCGTCGATCTCTTCGCGCGACTGGAAGGTGGCCGTGCGCCAGAACCCGTTGGCTACTCCGGTCGAGACAACCAGTACGTCGTAAGGCTCGACAACAACGCTGCCATCAGCGAGCTGGACTTTAACCTCGCGGGCATCCGGGTCGAGACTGATGAGCGACCCGTGCACCCGGCGTACGCCATCGAGTCGCCGGAAGCGACCGAAGTCGACACGATTGTCACGGGCCCAGTCATCAGGACGCGCCAAGCGCACCCCCAGCTCCTGGCCACTCACCAGCTCGGGTTTCGCCGAGATTCCCACCACGTTGACGTGACGCGCCAGATGAATCGCCGTCAGGGCCCCGATGTCACCGAGCCCCGCGATGACCACCCGAGGCTTTCGACTGCCGTGCGTCACCGACTCGGGCGCAACCGCGGCACCGGGACATCCATCGCCGGTTGTTCGCAGCCACCGTCGACGTGGAGCAACTTACCTGTGACCCAGGACGAAGCGGGCGAGGCCAGGTACAGGGCAGCGCAGGCGATGTCCTTCGGCGTCCCGGGCCGTCCCATCGGGGTGTTCTCCTCGAACTGCTTCTTCAGGTCCTCATTGGTAAGCACCACCTGAAGACCCTGAGTCGCAACGCCGCCGACCACGATCGCGTTGACGCGCACCAGTGGTGCGAATTCGCCCGCCAGGTTCCGAGTCACCTGGTTGAGCGCGGCCTTGCCCGCCCCGTAGGCGGCGAACGAGCTCAGCACCATGTCCGAGGCCCGCGAGGAGATGTTGACGATCGACCCGTTGCCCGCGGTGTCGACCATCGGTTGAACAGCGAGCTGGCTCATCAGGAAAGGCGCGGTCACGTTGAACTTCATCGCCATGTCGAAGAACTTCTCCGAGGTCGTGAGCGCCGATCGGGGACCCGTGCCGCCGGCATTGTTGACCAGAACGTCGAGCCGACCGAAGTGCTCGACAGCCGTATCGATGAGGCGGCGCCGGTCGTCGTCGATCAGAACATCGGTGACGACGCCACGAGCTCGGCCTCCGCGCTCCTGGATGCGAGCCACGACCTCGTCGAGGTCGGCTTCGGTACGGGCGCCGACCACCACGCTGGCCCCGGCCTCAGCCAGACCCAGCGCGATCCCGCGGCCGATGCCCTGGCCGGCCCCGGTGACGACGGCGACACGGTCATCGAGCCGGAACTCGTCGAGGATCACTTGGTGCGTCCCCGTCCGAGCTGCGGCGCTGCGCGACCGGCCAACAACGGCAGGTCGAGGTAGGTCTTGATGCCGGGATCGGCGTCCACGACGTACGGGATCGCGCTGACGCAGTGGTTGGCCGTGACCACCACGCCGGGGTTCCTGATCAGACCCGCCTCGATGGTCTCGGGCTGCAGGCCCTTGAAGGTGAGCTTCACGTCGGGGTCGCCCGTGATCTCCACCTCGAAGCGCTCGCCCTCCGGCCCGAAGCCCCAGGCGGGGTCGAAGTGCTCCTCGCCCATGAACCAGTTGACACTGGCCGTGACCACCGGGGTTCCGTCGACCAGCGCGCGCCAGTGAAACTTCCGGGCGGCGACCTGACCCGGCTCGATGACGCCGGCCGGGGAGTCAATCGGAGCGGTGGCGACCGCGATCTCCTGCACGGAGTCGAGCTCGGGGTCGGTGTCAAAGCCCATCTCCGCCACAATCATCCGGACCGAAGCCTTGAAGCCAGCACCCAGCAGGTCGACGATCGGCCCTGCCATGGCTTCCTCGGGCGAGACACCGAACCCCATGATGTGGCGGACCACATCGGGTGCGTTGTAGGTGCGGATGTCGCTGAACTCCTCGGCCCGAACGTGCGTCACGCTCGCGCTCAGTGCCGAGACCATCAGCGGGAACCGTTCGGTGATCCCCCCCGGGTGGATCCCGCTGCCGTGCAAGGTGCTGCCACCCTCGGCGCAGGCTTCGACGATGGCCTTGCAGTTCTCGGGATCGGGGTAGACCCAGCCGACAGGAGTGACGACGTTCTTGCCCGAGCGAAGGAGTGCCACCACTTCGTCCTCGTTGGGCATGAGCGGGCTGTAGACCACGCAGTCAGCGTCGAGGGCGAGGATCTCGTCGATGCTGGTCGTCGCACTGACACCGATCGGGTCGAGACCGACCAGCTCACCCACGTCCTTCCCGTTCTTGCTTTCTGAGTGGACCCAGGCGCCTACCAACTCGAGGTCGGGATGCGCCAGCACCCCCTGGATCGCTGCCTTGCCAACGCCACCTGTCGCCCACTGCACCACTCGAATCGTCATAAGACGATTCAGCCACGAATGACAGTCACTGTCAAGATCACAGTTACTATCACCCGGCCTGATCGCAGCCTCCTTGAAGCTCAACGGCGGACCGTAGGGGTTGAGCCTGTCGACCGAGGCGACGTTCGCGTTCACCTCCTCCGAGGGCAGCTCGGCCTCCCAGTGCCAGCCCGACGTCGGCATCTGACAAACCTGCCAGGGCTCCCGGGGTGTAGGCCGGCCTTGGCTCCGGTCAGCACACCTTCGCGGTCCGCGCGATCGACCCGGCAGGAAACACTGACCCAACTCCGGCGGCGCGACGCTGGTTGACGCTCGGACTGGTCAGTGCTTGCACGGACGACACCGGCCCCGCCCGCTGGTTGGCTGCGGACGTGACCGAGCACAGCGCGAGCACGGCAGCCGCCGATGGGCTCAATTGATCCGCTGGACAAAGCTCCCGGACCTGACTTCAGCGCCCATCGGGCTTGGCCAGTCGGACATTTGTCATCTCGATCTGCGAGGTCGTGATCCGGTTCAGTTCCGCTGCATCGATCTCGGTCAGCTGGTCGCAGGCGAATCTCCAGTGCACGGCGACGAGGTCGCCGGGCTGTAGGCCCGGCGCGAAGTAGCCGTCCTCGGTTCCGTGTTCGA
>JBKJQM010000158.1:0-5082 GCA_046594005.1 Mycobacteriales bacterium | reverse complement strand
GTCGCCGTCACGCTGTCCAGCGGCGAGACGGTCCGCTTCGGCAGCAGGAGCGCGTTCGCCACGGTCAACGGGACCAATCCTGCTGTGCCGCAGGTGTTCGTACGGCCGATCGCCCGCCCGATGCGCTCGGCGTCGTCGAGCTCGAGCCGGCTCTTGGTGGGCGCCGCCCCGAGCTCGAGCTTGCCGGGCACGACGATGATGAGGTTCGCGCCGAGGCCGTTGACCTGGTCCTCGACCTCCTGCTTGGCGCCGGTGCCGATCGCGACGAGCACCACGACGGCCGCGACGCCGATGACGACGCCGAGCATGGTGAGCAGGCTGCGCAGGCGGTTCGCGCGCAGCGCGGTGACGGCGACCCGGTACGCCTCGGCGAACCTCATCGCCTGCGTCTGCCCGCGCCGGCGGAGCGCCTGTGCTGGGAGGCGGACGCAAGAGCGGGCTCGGGCTCGAGCAGGCCGTCACGGACGCGGATCTGGCGGCGGGCGCGCGCGGCCACCTCGAGGTCGTGGGTGACGAGCACGACGGCGACGCCCTGCTCGGCGTTGAGCCGCTCGAGCAGGGCCATGACCTCCTCGCCGGTGCGGGTGTCGAGGTTGCCGGTCGGCTCGTCGGCGAGCAGCACCTGCGGGTCGCCGACCAGGGCGCGGGCGATCGCGACGCGCTGCTGCTCGCCGCCGGACAGCTGGGCCGGGCGGTGGTCGAGCCGGTGGCCCATTCCGACCCGCTCCAGGGCCTCGCGGGCCCGGGCGCGGCGCTCGGTCCGGCGCACGCCGCGGTAGACCAGCGGCATCCCGACGTTGTCCACGGCGCTGGTGCGGCCGAGCAGCTGGAAGGACTGGAAGACGAACCCGATGGTGGCGTTGCGGACCTGCGCCAGCTCGTCCTCGGACAGCGTGGCGATGTCGCGCCCGCCGACCCGGAGCACCCCCGTCGTCGGGCGGTCCAGCCCGCCGAGCAGGTGCATCAGGGTCGACTTGCCGGAGCCCGAGGGCCCCACGACCGCGGCGTAGTCACCGCGCTCGACGACCAGCGAGACGCCGCGCAGCGCCTCGACCCGGACGCCCTCGAGGTCGTACGACCGGGTGACGTCCACCGCCTCGAGCGCGGGCGCGGACGAGGTCACGTCCGTACGTCCTGCCCGTCGCTCAGCCGGTCGGCGTCGCGGACGACGACCCGGGCGCCCGGCTCGAGACCGGCCGTGACCTCGACCAGGTCCTCGCCCTGCGCGCCGGTGCGCACCTCGCGGCGGACCGCCTTGCCCCGTTCGACGACGAACACGACGTCGCGCCCCTCGTCGCGCAGCACCGCGGAGGTCGGCACCGACACGACGTCCTTGGCGGTACGGACCTCGAGGTCGACGACGGCGCTCATGCCCGGACGCGGGGCGGGCGCCGGCTCGTCGTTCGCGGTGCGGCCACCGCGCAGGGCGAGCCGCACCGAGTACGTCACGCCGCCACCGCTCGACGTCGCCGGTGCGAGGTCGACGGCGGTGACGGTCGCGGGGTACGTCGCGTCGGGGACGGCGTCGACCTCGACGACCGCCGTCGTGCCGGGCTTGACCAGCAGGACGTCGGTCTCGTCGACCTCGGCGGTGACGGTCAGGGCGCCGAGGTCGGTGACCGTGAGCAGCGGCGCGCCGCTCTGGACGGCCTGCCCCGCGACGAGCCCCGCGGTGGTGGTGCTGCTGCCGCCTGCGCCGGCGGCACCGAGCGCCTGCTCGGCCTGGCCCTGCACCGCGGACGGGAGCCCTGCGATGAGACCGGACAGGTCGCTGCCGCCGGCGGCCTGCGCGTCGCCGGCGCCGAGCGTGACCACACCCGCGATCGGGGCGCGGACGGTCAGCGCCTCGACGGTCGCCCGGGCCGCGGCCACGGCGGCGGCGGCCTGCGCGCGCTGACTGCCGGTCACCGCCTGCAGGGCCTGCCCCACCCCGGCCACACCGGTGTTGGCGTCCTCGAGGGCAGCCCGGGCGGCGGCGCTGCTCGCGGCGTACCGCTGCTCGGCGTCGGTCACCTGCCGCTCCGCCTGTGCCCGGCGCTCGGGGTCGCCGATCTGCGCGGCGGCTGCCCGGCCGGCGGCGAAGGAGGCCGCAGCGGCGGCGTCGAGCTGGTCGACCAGTGGACTGAGATCGGCTCGTGGCAGGGCGATCGAGGTGTCGGCGGCCTGCGCCTGCGCCTTGAGCGCCTGCCGGAGCCGGTCCTGGGCAGCAGCGCTGGACAGGCGTACGAGGACCGCCCCGCGGGTGACCTGCGCCCCGTCCTTCACCAGCACCTGGTCGACCACGGCGTCGGTCGCAGCGGCGACCGCGGAGGTGGCGCGCGCACCGACCGTGCCGGGGGCGTCGACGATCTCCGAGACCGTGGCGCGGCCGACCTCGGCGACCTGCACCCGCGCGTCGCCGTCGCCGCTGCAGCCGGCCACGAGCAGGCCGACCAGCGCGAGGACGACGGGGTGCTTCACCCCCTGATCCTAAGGAGCGCAGGCGCTGCCTGCCGGGCGGCGCTCAGCCGCCCGCGGCCAGCTCCCGGGAGCGGTCGCGCGCCGCCTCGATGGCGGCGAGCATCGCGGCGCGTACGCCGTGGTCCTCCATGGTGCGGATCGCGGCGATGGTCGTGCCGCCGGGGCTGGTCACCGCCTCCCGCAGCAGCACCGGGTGCTCGCCGGACTCCCGCAGCATCCGGGCCGAGCCGACGGCCGTCTGCACGATCAGCTCGGCGGCCACGGCGCGCGGCAGGCCGAGCAGGATGCCGGCGTCGATCATCGCCTCGACGAGGAAGAAGAAGTACGCCGGACCGCTGCCCGACAGGGCGGTCACCGCGTCCTGCTGCGACTCGGGCACGCGGACCACCTTGCCGACGGGCGTGAGCAGGTCCTCGACCAGCTGCAGGTGCTCGGCGCTCGCGTGCGACCCCGGCGAGATCGCGGACATCGCCTCGTCGACGAACACGGGGGTGTTGGTCATGACCCGCACGACGGCGGTGCCCTCGGGCAGCAGCTCCTCGACCAGTCCCGTGGTGATGCCGGCGGCCATCGACACCACGAGCGCACCGGGCCGCAGGTGCGCGGCGACCTCGGTCAGGAGCGTGCGCATGTCCTGCGGCTTCACCGCGAGCAGCACGACGTCGGCCTGCGCCGCGGCCTGCTCCGGGGTGGGGGTCGCGACGCCGTAGCGCTCGGCGATCTCGGCAGCACGGTCGGCGTGCCGCTCCGCGGCAAGCATCGAGCCCACCGGCGTGCCCGAGCGCAGCAGCCCGGACAGCAGCGCCTCGCCGAGCTTGCCGACGCCGAGCAGCGCGATGGTCGTCACGTCTTGCTCACGAGGGCGCGCAGGAAGAAGGCGAGGTTGGCGGGTCGTTCCGCGAGACGGCGCATGAGGTAGCCGTACCACTCGTCGCCGTACGGCACGTAGACCCGGACGGTGTGTCCCGCCGCCGCGAGCCGGGTCTGCTCCTTGGGGCGGATGCCGTACAGCATCTGGAACTCGAACCGGCCGGGCGTGCCGAGCCGCAGCGCCGCGTCCACCATCGCGGGGTCGTGCGTCGCCACCATCGGGTAGCCGTCCCCGGCCATCAGCACCTCCAGGCACCGGACGTACGAGGCGTCCACCTCCTCGGCGGACTGGTAGGCCACCGACGCCGGCTCCCGGTAGGCGCCCTTGCAGAGCCGCACGCGGGACCCCTCCTGCGCGAGCGCCCGGCAGTCGCCCTCGGTGCGGTGCAGGTAGGCCTGCAGCACCGCGCCGGTCTCCGGGAAGTCCACGCGCAGCCGGCGCAGGGTCGCGAGGGTGCGGTCGGTCGTCGTGTGGTCCTCCATGTCGAGGGTCACCGTCGTGCCGGCCGCGGCCGCCGCCTCGCAGATCGTCCGCGCCCCCTGCTCGGCCAGCTCGTCCGACAGCGTCAGCCCGACGGCGCTGAGCTTGACCGACACCTCCGCGCGGCCGCTTCCGGTGAGGTCGGCCTCGCGCAGGCGGTCGAGCAGCACGAGGTAGGCCTTGACGGTCGCGTCGGCCTGACCGGCGTCGGTGGTGTCCTCGCCCAGGTGGTCGAGGCTGACGGTGAGGCCGCTCCTCAGCAGGTCGCGGGTGGCGCGGACGGCCTCCTCGACGGACTCCCCTGCGACGAAGCGGCGGACGACGTTGCGGGACACCGGTGCGCCGGCGACCAGGGTGCGGACGCGCGCGTTGCGGGAGGCGGCGAGGATGACGGGGCGCAGCAGGTTCCGCATGGACCGACGGTAGTGGCGAGGGGACCCAGGTGCAGTCGTACGACGTCGTGGTCGTCGGCTGCGGACCGGTGGGCGCGCTGCTCGCGCTGCGCCTGTCCGACCTCGGGCTGAGCACCTGCGTCGTCGACCGGATCGCCGAGGTCCACCCCCTGCCGCGGGCGGTCGCGGCGGACGACGAGGTGCAGCACCTGCTGGACCGCATCCGGCCCGGGCTGCTGGAGGGCGCGGTCGACGACGTGGGCGTACGGCTGCTGTCGGCCCGCGGCGACGAGCTCGGTTCGCTGGCGTTCCGCCGCGGGCCGTCCGGCCACAGCGGGCTCGCGCTGTTCCACCAGCCGACGCTCGAGCAGCGGCTGCGGACCGCACTGCACGGCGCCGTCGACCTCCGGCTCGGCACGGGACTGCGGAGCCTGTCGCAGGACGCCTCCGGCGTGCGTGCCGAGCTCGAGGACGGCTCGGTCGTGCACGGCTCGTGGCTCGTCGGCTGCGACGGCGCGTCCTCCACCGTCCGCCGCAGCAGCCGGATGGGCTGGCAGGGAAGGGAACTCGCGCGTCCCTGGCTCGTCGTGGACGTCGACGGCGACGTCGACCGGCCTGTGCTCACCTACACCTGCGACCCGCGCCGGCCACAGGTCGACATGCCGCTGCCCGGGGGGCACCGGTGGGAGTGGCTGCTCGAGGAGGGCGAGCCCGCACCGGACCCGGCGTCACTGCTGGCACGGGACGTGGACCCGGGCTCGGTCCGCGTGGTGCGGGCGGTGACCTACCGGTACGGCGCCCGCCAGGCAGCGCGCTGGCGCTCCGGCCGGGTGCTGCTGGCCGGCGACGCTGCGCACACGATGCCGCCCTTCGCGGGGC
>JBKJQM010000076.1:0-2720 GCA_046594005.1 Mycobacteriales bacterium | reverse complement strand
CGAACTCCGAGAGCGGGTCGTACAGGTGCGGCGCGACGTTGTCGTCCAGGGGCACGGTGATGATCGGCTTGCCCTCCTCCTCGGCGACGAACAACGCCGGGTCGTTGCAGTCGGCCATGCCGAGGGTGTCGATGCCGGCCTCCGCGGCCGCCCCGGCCCAGCCGTGGTCGGCGACGACCAGGTCGGGCGGGCCACCACCCATGGGCAGGGCCAGCGCGTCCAGCAGCGCGCGCATCGGCTCCGGCTCGTGGGTGTGCAGCAGCTCGCCGCCGGAGGCCAGGACGTGCACGCCGTTGACCGCGCGGACGTGGCGCGGCCGCCCCCGGCCCCACGTCTCCGGCCAGTCCCAGGTCCAGCCCTGCTCCGGCACGAGCACCTCGGCGCCGGCCGCCCGCAGCGCCGCCGCGACCTGCAGGTGGATCGCGAGGATGCCGGTCGGGTGGCCGGTCGCCAGCAGGACCCGCTCGCTGCCGGCCGCAGCCTTGGCCAGCCGGTCGCGCCAACGGGTGAGCTGGCCGATCGTCAGGTCGGGGTCGATCGTGTCGGCGCCCTCGCGCACGGTGAGGTCGGGGTTGGTCCCGCACCGGCGGGCCATCACCTCCATCACCTCGTCGGCGGTCCACGCCCGCCGCGGGACGAGGCCGAAGTCGTACTTCGTGCGCCCCTCGGTCATCCGCCCGGCGTTGCGGATGTTCTCCTGCCTCGGCGTGCCGACCTCGCCGGCGATGCGGGCGCGGACCAGGTGGTCGCGCAGCTCCGCAGGGCCCAGATCAGGTGTCACTAGCCGTCCACCGCCAGCGGCTCCAGACCGAGGTGCGGGAACAGCGCCTCGCGGGTCTCGTGGACGGCCCGGTCGACGGCGTCGTCCGGATCGCCGGAGCCGCCCTCCCACGGGACGTACGACGGGTCGCGACCGTCGGTCAGGCTGGTCGGGGCGAGCTCACCGCCGAGCCGGCGGGCCGTGTCGCGCCAGTCGCCCGGGGTCGCGCCGTCCACGGGTGCGCCCGTCACCTCGGCGAGCAGGTGCGTCCAGGCGCGCGGGACGACCTGCACCGGCTCGTAGCCGCCACCGCCGACAGCGATCCACTTGCCCTCGCAGAGCTCGTGCGCCAGCTCGTGCAGCCGCCGGTAGGCGATCCGCTGCCCGTCGACGCTCATCAGCAGGTGGGCCAGCGGGTCGAGCGAGTGGGTGTCGCAGCCGTGCTGGGTGAGCATCACCTGCGGCCGGAACGCCCGCAGCACCGGCGGCACGATCGCCTCGAACGCGCGCAGCCAGCCGGCGTCGCCGGTCCCCATCGGCAGCGCGACGTTGCAGTTGGCGCCGAGGCCGTCGCCGCTGCCGACCTGGTCGGCCCAGCCGGTACCGGGGAACAGCGTCCGGCCGCTCTCGTGCAGGGAGAGCGTGAGCACCCGCGGGTCGTCGTAGAACGCCGCCTCGACGCCGTCGCCGTGGTGGACGTCGACGTCGACGTAGGCCACCCGCGTCGCGCCCTGGCTCAGCAGCCACGCGATGGCGACGGCGGGGTCGTCGTACACGCAGAAGCCCGATGCCCGGTCCTTCATCGCATGGTGCAGCCCGCCTGAGATGTTCACCGCGTGCTGGTGGGTGCCCTCCCAGACCGCCTTCGCGGCCTGGACGCTCGCGCCGGTGACCAGCGCCGCGGCCTCGTGCATCTGCCGGAAGATCGGGACGTCACCGGTGCCGAGGCCGTACTTCAGCGACAGCCGGCCCATCAGGTCGTCGGGGGCGCGCTTGACCGAGGCGACGTACATCGGGTCGTGCACCAGCTCGAGCACGTCGTCCTCGGCGCTGACGGGCGCACCGACCGTGACGCCGGGCCGGTCGAGGACGCCCAGCTGCCGGGCGAGGGCCATCGTCAGCTCGAGGCGCAGCGGTCGCAGCGGGTGGCTGGGGCCGAAGTCGTAGTCCGTGAAGACCTCGTCCCAGACCACCAGGGTGCTGTCACTCACGGCTACTCCGTCCTCAGGGCTACGACCGGGTCGAGCCGGCCCGCGCGCCGGGCCGGCACGACGCCGAAGAAGATCCCGACGGCAGCGCTGACCGTGAAGGCCAGTGCTGGCGACCACCAGGTGATCACAGCCGGGAGCTGGTCGATGGCAGCAGCCAGACCCAGCGACCCTCCTACCCCGAGGGCGATGCCGATCACGCCGCCGATCGTGGTGAGCAGGACGGCCTCCAGCAGGAACTGCAGGGTGATGTCGCGGGTGCGTGCACCGACCGCCTTGCGCAGGCCGATCTCGCGGGTCCGCTCGCGCACGCTGACCAGCATGATGTTGCTGACGCCGACCCCACCGACCAGCAGGCTGATGGCCGCGATGGCCGCGAGCACGGTGGTGAGCAGGCCGAGGATGCGCCCGACCGTGCCCAGGATCTGGTCCTGCGTGACGGCGCTGAACTCCTCGGCACCGTCGGCCGGATCCTCGGCCTGCTCACCACGGTGCTGGCCGCCATCGCCGCGATCAGCCTGCTCGTCGGCGGCGTCGGCGTCAGCAACATCATGCTGGTCAGCGTGCGCGAGCGGACCCGCGAGATCGGCCTGCGCAAGGCGGTCGGCGCGCGGCAGAAGGACATCACGCTGCAGTTCCTGCTCGAGGCGGTGCTGCTCACCACGATCGGCGGGGTGCTGGGCATCGTGCTCGGCGTCGGCGGCTCGCTGGGCCTGTCGGCCGCGATCGACCACCAGGTGATGACCGCGGGC
>JBKJQM010000500.1:0-3581 GCA_046594005.1 Mycobacteriales bacterium | reverse complement strand
TGCGCCGGCGGACGCGTACCCCTTCTACGTCGAGCACGCCGAGGTCGACCCCGTCCACGGCAAGGACTGGATGGACAAGGCGATCGAGCCGCTGGCCGCCGAGCGGCCCGAGTGGGGCCCGCGGATGGTGCGCGGCGCGTGGTGGCGCTCGCAGCTCAACCTCAGCTTCTTCGCGGCCGTCATGGCCGAACTGGTCGAGGAGTCCGCGGCCGCGTAGGCGTTAGCGTCCGGTCATGACGGATCACGCAGCAGGTGTCTCGAGCGAGGTCGGCCGTCTCCGGACGGTGCTGCTCCACCGCCCCGGGCCGGAGCTGTCCCGTCTGACCCCTCGCAACAGCGCGGACCTGCTGTTCGACGGACTGCCCTGGGTCGGTCGCGCACAGGAGGAGCACGACCGCTTCGCCGCCGCCCTGCGCGAGCGCGGCGTCGAGGTGCTCTACCTGACCGACCTGCTCGTGGAGACGCTCGACGTCCCCGAGGCCCGCACCGCCGTGGTCGAGTCTGCGGTCGCGCCCACTGTCGTCGGACCGTTGCTCGCCACCGTCCTGCGCACCTGGCTGCACGACCTGCCGAGCGACGAGCTGGCACGAGTGCTGTCGGCGGGGCTGACGCACGAGGAGCTTCCGGCGCACGGTGCGGACGGCGTGGTCGCGCGTCTCGCGACCCAGGGCGAGTTCGTCGTACGCCCGCTGCCGAACCTGCTGTTCACCCGCGACTCCTCGGTGTGGGTCGACGACCACGTCGCCATCACCAGCCCGTCGATGCACGCGCGGGCCCGCGAGCGCACTCTCACTGGCGCGATCTACGGCCATCACCCGCGCTTCGCGGGCACGCCGCTGCTGTACGGCGGCAGCCGCGAGGAGGCGTGGTTCGAGGGCGGTGACGTCCTCGTCATGGCGCCGGGCGTCGTCGCCGTCGGCACGGGTCAGCGCACGACCCCGGCCGGCGTGGAGGCCTTCGCCCTGCGGGCCTTCGCCGCCGGCATCGCGCACACCGTGCTGGCGGTCCCGATCGCGCAGGAGCGGGCGACCATGCACCTCGACACCATCTGCACGATGGTGGACCGGGACGCGGTCGTCATGTTCCCGGCGGTCGCGGACACGCTGTCGGCCTGCACCGTCACCTCCGACGGCGAGGGCGCCCTCCAGGTGAGCAAGCCCGAGCCGTTCCTCATCGCCGCTGCCGCGGCCATGGGCATCGAGAAGCTGCGCACCATCGACACCGGCCTCGACCCGGTGACGGCAGAGCGCGAGCAGTGGGACGACGGCAACAACACCCTCGCGCTCGCTCCCGGCCTGGTCGTGGCGTACGAACGCAACGTCGTCACCAACCACGCCCTCGAACGCGCCGGCGTCGAAGTCGTCCGCATCGCGGGGTCGGAGCTCGGCAGCGGGCGCGGTGGGCCACGGTGCATGAGCTGCCCGGTGCTGCGCGACCCGTTGTAGGACTGGCGGTGATCGGCACTACCCATGCCAGCGGTGACCGGCCTTCCTCCCTGCGAGGCAACGGCGTTACCTTGTCCGCGGCGCCGTGCAGGCGCCGTCTTCGTTCGACTGCCGGGGGGCACATGACCACGTTCGAGTTGGAACCATCCGACAACGCCGCGGTCGAATCACTGTCGGAGCGGCTGTTCATGGCGAGCCTCGCCACCATGGAGCTGGCCAACGTCGAACTGGGGCTGCGGCTGGGTCTCTACGAGGCACTGGCCCACGGTCGACCGCTCACTGCGACGGAGCTGGCGCAGGCGGCGGGGATCGTCCCGCGCTACGCGCAGGAGTGGTTGGAGCAGCAAGCCGTCGCGGGCCTGGTCGAGGTCGATGACCCAGGGTTGCCCGCTGCCGAGCGGCGCTTCTCCTTGCCCAACGGCCATGCGCACGTGCTCCTGGATGACGACAGCGAGGCCTCCATGAAGGCGTGCGTCGGTGTGGTGCCCTGGCTCAGCAAGGCACTCGACGTCATGACAGATGAGTTCCGCGCCGGTAAGGGCGTGGCCTTTGGCGACTTCGACCTGCACGGCGTCCAGGAGGCCTTCACCCGCCCGGTCTTCGTCAACCACCTCACCCAGACCTGGCTGCCGGCGCTGCCTGTGGTGCAGGACAAGCTCTCGTCGGGCGACGTGGTGCGGATCGCGGAGATCGGCTGCGGCACGGGGGTGGCCGCGCTGACGATCGCGCGGGCCTATGCCAACGCGCAGGTCGACGGTTTCGACCTCGATCCGGCTTCCATCTCGGCGGCCGACCAGGCAGCCACGTCGCAGGGCCTCACCGACCGAGCGCGCTTCCACCTGCAGGATGCCGCGGACCCGGCGATCGCCGGTGACTACGACCTCGTCATGGCCGTGGAGATGCTGCACGACGTACCGGACCCGGTCGGTGTACTGCGGACGATGCGCCGGCTGGCGGGCGAGACCGGAGTTGTCCTTGTCG
Source organism: Mycobacteriales bacterium (assembly GCA_046594005.1). Classification (GTDB taxonomy): domain Bacteria; phylum Actinomycetota; class Actinomycetes; order Mycobacteriales; family SCTD01; genus SCTD01. Next base: position 1,155 of record JBKJQM010000500.1, on the reverse strand, counting down.
CCGACGAGCGGACCGAGGAGGACTTCACGGTGCCGGCGGGTGAGATGGAGCGCTTCTTCTACGCATTCAGCACCCTCCACTGCCTGGCCGTCAGCATGCAGTCAGCGGGAGTCGGCACCGGCACCGTGATGCGACCGGCGACCGTGCGGCGCTATGCCGAGGATGCCGGCTTCTCGACCGTCACGGTGCTTCCGGTCGAGCACCCGCAGTTCGTGCTCTACCAGCTCGCTTAGCCCTCCTCTGGGTCAGCGGCCCACGTCGACGAGCTTGAAAGGCGCTCGCGCTGCTCAACCCGCCGGACCCATCCGCTCGCCGTCCCGGCGTGGGGATATCGGCGATGGCAGTCCGACAGGTGGCCCGGCTGCACCGTATGCCGGTGATCCAAGAGGACATCGCACGACCGCAGCGCGACCGGATCACCGGCAGAGGTGATGATCCTTGGCGGCCAGCTGGAGGCAGCCGGCACTACCGTCGCACCGTGGACGTGCGCTTGCTCTACTTCGACGGCTGCCCGAACTGGCAGGAGACCGACCGACGTCTCCGCGAAGCCATCGCTGTCGCGGGCCTGGCCGTGACCCCGCAGTACGTCAAGGTGGAGACGCCCGAGGACGCCGAGCGCCTGTCCTTCCGAGGCTCACCCACGGTCCTTGTCGACGGTGCCGACGCCTTCGCTGACGCCTCCGCCCCGGTTGGACTGTCATGCCGTGTCTTCCAGACACCGGACGGCCTGCGCGGTGCTCCGACCGTTGAGCAGCTGCTGGCGGTGCTGAGGTGACCGATGTGCGCTGCGGGTGCTGCTCCCGGATGCTGCCGCGTCGGGCTGTGGCGGAACTCGGCAGCACGCCCGGCGTCTTCCTGTGCCGCCGTTGTGCGCTCTGGGCCTTCCTGCGGTCCTTCCGGCGGTAGGTGCCGCTGCTCGCTCGCGGTACCCGGGTGAGGGTAGGTGGGCCGTCAGCCCTACCGCGCGCACGGCGATGGACGACCCCTCGGTGAATGCAGGATGCGCTCTTGTCATGCCGCCGCGCGTTCGTGTCACGCTTCCCCCACGGGTTCCTCGTGGCCTCGCCGGTGATCCACCTCGCCACCAGGACGTCGGACGTGTCGCCCGGTGGGGAACCCGGATGCCGCCGCACGAGAAGCGCCTGACGGACGGCC
>JBKJQM010000009.1:0-3444 GCA_046594005.1 Mycobacteriales bacterium | reverse complement strand
ACCCGGGCGCGCTCCTCGCGCACCAGCAGGGCGATGACCTGGAAGGTGTCGCGGGTGGTCGGTCCGACGCGGCCCCGCTGCACAGCCAGCTCGACGTCGCGGACCGCCTGCGCGAGCACCTGCAGGACGCCCTGCGGTTCCCGGGGCCGGGTCCGCCGGGGCGTGCGCGAGCCGGACGCGGACGCGCGCGGGGGGCGCCCGTCGCGTGTGGCCACGTCCTGCTCCCTTCGCTGTTGCGGCTCCGGCTGCGTACCGCCCCCGCACGTCCCGGAGGACGGCCCGGCTGCGGACCGATGACGCGCACCGGTCCGACCGCGGTCGGACCCGCCGGCCGTCGTCGGGCAGCGCCGCGAGGAAGGCCTCCGGCACCCGACGGCACCGGACGACGCCCACGTGACCGCCGAGGACGCGCCAGGGCCGGACCGTGCACGAGCTGACGTGTCCGGGATCGGGCACGTGCGCCCACTGTAGAGGTGCCGAGCCGTCGCGGCGCGCGCACCCGCAGATCGGGCCGACCTACTCGTCCAGCGACCGGCGCTCCGGCTCCTTCAGCGCGACGCCACTGGCGCCCTCGTCGCGCATGGCGGCGAGCAGGTCCAGCACCCGCTCGGCGGCCGGCGCGTGCTCGAGCCCCCTGCGGGAGATGCCGGCGACCAGGTTGCGGTCGGCGTCGGTGTGGCCTGGCCGCGGCCGCCAGGCCAGGTACGCCGACAGGCTGTCGCTGATGCCGAGCCCGGGCCGCTCCCCGACCAGCAGCACGACGGCCTGCGGCGAGAGCAGCGCGCCGATCTCGTTGAGCACCCCGACCCGGCAGTACCGCACGGCGAACGGCGTGCCCCACGTCCAGCCGCGGGCGAGCACCCCGTCGCGCAGCAGGGGGAGCAGGCCGGGCACCTGGGCGGTGACCGCGCGCGCCGACAGCCCGTCGCCCACGACGACCTGGACGTCGGCGCCGGGCGCGCAGCGCTCCAGCACCCGTGCGCGTGCTCCCGCGCTGAGTCGACGCCCGAGGTCGGGTCTGCGCAGGTGCTGCTGCCCGTCCGCCACCTCGGTCCGGACGGTGAAGATGCCCAGCCTGTCGAGCATCTCGGTGTCCAGCGGTGCCGCTACCGCGTCGTGCGCGGCGGCCTGGTCGGCGCGCAGCCGCAGGAGGGTGGCGGTGCGGTACGACGAGCCGCTGCGGCCCAACAGGACGCGGGCGGCGGTGAGACCGGCGTACGGCTGCTCCAGCTCGCTCATGACCGCTCCAGCGCCGGGCGCACCGCGGACAGCAGGCGCGCGCGGACGGCGTCGTCCGGCGGCGCGAGCCGGCCGTCCGGCGTGAGCAGGCCACGGGCCTCGCACCAGGCGGCGAACTCCGGCGCCGGTCGGCGGCCGAACAGCTCGCGCACCCCGGCGGCGTCGTGGTAGCTGGTCGACGAGTAGCCGAGCAGCACGTCGTCCGAACCCGGCACGCCCATCACGAAGCTGCAGCCGGCGGCGGCCAGCAGGACCAGCAGGTCGTCGTTGCTGTTGAGGTCGGCGTCGGCGTGCGAGGTGAAGCAGACGTCCACGCCCATGGGCAGGCCCTGCAGCTTGCCGGTGAAGTGGTCCTCCAGCCCGGCGCGGGTGATCTGCCGGGCGTCGGCGAGGTACTCCGGCCCGATGAAGCCGACGACGCTGTTCACGAGCAGCGGGTCGTACGCCGCAGCGACCGCCTGCGCCCGCGCCTCCAGCGTCAGCTGGTCGATCCCGGCGTGCGCTTCCGCCGACAGCGCGCTGCCCTGCCCGGTCTCGAAGTAGGTCACCTGCTCGCCCACGAACTGCCCGGCTCGGCCCGCGTGCTCGGCGAGCACGGCCTCGCGGCCCTGGGCGAGCAGCTCGAGCGTGACGCCGAAGGAGGCGTTCGCTCCGGTCGTGCCGGCGACGGACTGGAACAGCAGGTCGACCGGCGCACCGCGTTCGAGCGCCGCCAGCTGCGTCGTGATGTGCGCGAGCACGCACACCTGCGTGGGCAGGCCGAGGGCGAGGGTCAGGTCGTGCAGCGCGTGCAGGACCGTCGCCGTGGAGGCCACCGACTCGCGCGCCGGGTTGACGCCGAGGACCGCATCACCGCAGCCCATCAGCAGCCCGTCCAGGGTGGACAGCAGGATCGCCTCGACGTCGTCGGTGGGGGAGTTCGGCTGGACCCGCACCCCGAACGTGCCCGCCTCGCCGAGGGTGTTCCGGCAGCGCGTGACGACGTGAAGGGGCGCCGCCGCGACGATGAGGTCCTTGTCGCTCATGAGCTTCGCCACGGCCGCGGCCATCTCCGGGGTGACGGCCCGGTCGAGGCCGCCGGACCACTGGTCCGGGAACTCGCGCGAGAGCACGAGCTCGCGCAGCTCGCCGACCGTCAGTGACGCCAGCCCGGCGAAGGCGCTGCGGTCGTGCCGCCGCTCGACCAGCCCCGTCACGTCGTCGTCCACCAGCGGCTCGGCGACCAGGTCCCCGAGCCGTACGTCGGCGAGCGCCAGCTTGGCGGCCACCCGCTGGGACTCGCTGCTCGCGGCGATCCCCGCGAGCTGGTCGCCCGACTTGACCTCGTTGGCCTTGGCCAGCAGCTCCGCGAGGTCGGCGAACACGAAGCGCTCGCCGCCCACGGTCGCGCGGTGCACGGGCGCTCCTGTCGACGGCGGTCCTCGATCGGACGGTAGCGGGCCGTCCATCACACGGCGCTGGCTACGGTGGCGCCATGAGCCAGGGGAGCCTGTTCGACCTCGACGAGCAGGTCGCGCCCGCGCCGCGGTCCCTGCCGGTGGTGGTCGCCGCGACGGACGGCTCGGCACGGCCGAACCCTGGTCGGGCAGCGGGTGCGTGGTACGTCGACGACGGCTGCTGGCAGGCCGTCGCCGTCGACGGCACGTCCACCAACAACATCGGCGAGCTGACCGCGATCCGCGCGCTGCTGGAGGCGGTGCCGGCCGACCGGGCGCTGCACGTCGTCTACGACAGCACCTACGCGCACAGCTGCGTGACGACGTGGATCAACGGCTGGAGCCGCGGCGGCCGCGTGCCGCCTGAGCGGTGGGTGACCAAGGAGGGCTCGCCGGTGAAGAACGCCGAGCTCATCGCGCGCACGGCCGAGCTGCTGCGCGGGCGCACGGTGACCTGGTCGAAGGTGAAGAGCCACACGACGCTCATGACGACCGAGCACGTGCTCAACCGCGAGGCGGACGCGCGGGCCTCCGCCGTCGTGGCCGCGCTGGCCGAGGGCCTGGCACCGCCGACCGGCCCCGGCTGGACCAGCTAGCCGACGGTCGCGCCGAACACGCTCCCGAGCCCGTACGTGATGCTCGCGGCACCTGCTCCGATCGCCAGCTGACGCAGCGCGCGGCGAAGCGGCGAGGCGCCGGACAGCATGCCGACCGTGGCGCCGGTGAGCATCAGCGCGCAGCCGACGAGGACGGCGGCGACGACCAGCGC
>JBKJQM010000215.1:0-6449 GCA_046594005.1 Mycobacteriales bacterium | reverse complement strand
CGACGTCCGGATGCCGCTCGCGGTCGCGCTCGGCCTGTCCGACCACCCCGCAGTCCTGGCCGGGTACGGCCCGATCGGGGCCGACCAGGCCCGCGCCCTGCTGCCCGCCGCCGACCTCGTCCAGGCCTGCGTCGACGCCAGCACCGGGGAGGTCCTGACCGTGCAGGCGCCGCTGCGCCGCCGGAAGTGGACGGCCAGCGACCCGGACCAGGCACGAGCCCTGCGCAAGGCACTGCTGGCGATGGCCGGCGGCGTCATCACCGTCCCGGACCTGACCTGCGACGGCTACGTCCCGTCCGAAGCCCTCGGCCGGCTGGTCGACCTGCGCGATGTCACCAGCACCTTCCCCGGCGACAGCACCCCTGCCAGGCGGACGGAGCGCGACCACCGCCAGCCCTACCCGCTCGGTGCGACCAGCGCCCAGAACCTGCAGAACGCCACCAAGCGCTGGCACCGCGCCAAGCACGCCGGCTGGACCAGCACGCTCCTTGCCGACGGCAGCACCCGATGGACCAGCCCCACCGGCAACCGCTACACCCGGCACCCCAAGCGCACCAAGCCACCGGAAGTGCCTCCAGGGAAGACGCTTCCGCCGCTCGAGACCTGATCAGGGCACGCTGTGCGGCATGACCGGTGCCGCGTACTGGGATGCGCAGGCCGACACCTTCGACGAGGCCGCCGACCACGGGCTGCTCGACCCGCGAGTGCGTGCCGCCTGGCGCGACCTGCTGGAGCCCCTGCTGCCACCCGCGGCACGTGTGGCGGACCTGGGTTGCGGAACGGGCAGCCTGTCGGTCCTCCTGGCCGAGCTCGGTCATGACGTCGTGGGTCTCGACATCGCAGGGCGCATGGTCGAGGCGGCACGGTCCAAGGCGACAGCGGCCGGCGTCCCCGCGGCGTTCGTGGTCGGCGACGCCGCCTCGCCGGGCCTGGCGCAGGGCGCCTTCGACGTCGTGCTCTGCCGGCACGTCCTGTGGGCGCTGGAGCAGCCGGCCGAGGCGCTCTCGCGGTGGGTGCGGCTGCTCGCTCCCGGCGGGGTCCTCGTCCTGGTCGAGGGCCACTGGTGGAACGGCGGCGGTCTGCGGCCGGAGCGGGCGCGGGCGCTGGTGCTCCAGCACCGCGATCGGGCGGAGGTCACGTCGCTGGACGACCCGTCCCTGTGGGGTGGCGCGGTCAGCGACGAGCGCTTCCTCCTGGTGAGCCGCTCCTAGGACCTGGCCGGACGAGGCCGGCACTGGCCGCATGCAGCAGTACCGCCGTACCGCCGAAGAACAGCAGCCGCAGCCCGACGAACGGGTCGCTGGCGAGCGCCGGCAGCGCGGCCACATGCAGCAGCGCGGCCAGGGCAGTCCCCGGAACGCGCAGCCGCGCCACCCACGGCGTGACGGCGAGCGCCGCCTCGACCGCGACGACCACGACCCCCGCGGCCAGCAGCACGCCCGTCGACCGGACGACCGGCAGCGGCCCGTCCCGCAGAGCGACGGCCAGCACGTCCCCGCCGAGGAAGGTCTCGTTGAGCTTCGCCGCCGCCGCGGTGCCGTACAGCGCCGTGAGCTGGAATCTCCACAGCAGCAGCCGTTCCCGCTCGTCGCGGGCGACGGTCGCGGCGAGCGCCACCCCTGCCAGCAGCACGAGGTGCTGTCGCCGGAGCTCGACCGGCGCATCGACGCACACCGCCGCCGTCGCGACCGCCAGCACCGCCCAGGTGCCACGGGAGCCGCGGCCGACCAGCAGGACCACGGCGGCACCGACGAAGGCCGACACTGCCGCGGCCCACACCACCAGCGGCGGGGCGCCGGGGCCGCGCAGCACGACGTCGACCGCCTTGAGCAGGACCAGCCCGCCGGCGACCCGGTCCGCGCTCAGCACACGAACTCCCCCGGGGCCGGCCCGTCCGACCGGCGGACGAGGACGAGGTCGGGATGGAGCGAGCAGAGCCGGTCGGGGACGACACGGCCGGTGCCGATCGCCCGCACGACGGGCGGCAGGTCGTCCACGTGCAGCTCGCGCGAGCGCCCGGCTCTGTCGACGCCGGTGTAGCGGGACGTGCCGGTCGCGCTGTACATCTGGAAGGAGGCCGGTCGCTCGCTGACCGGTCGCCAGCCCTCGTCGGCCCAGCGGGCGCCGAGCATCGTCAGGGGCAGCCCGAGCTGGAGCACCACGACCCCCAGAACGAGCGGTCGCGTCACACCGCCAAGCCCAACAGGTAGGCCTTCTCGGCCAGCGCCTCCCACCGGGCGCGGCAGTGCCGGGCGTCGTCCAGGGCGTGGTGCAGCCCGCTCGCCTGCGTCGGCAGCGGCGGCCGCCCCAGGTGCTCCCAGAGCTGCCGCACGTCGAGGGTGAAGCGCGGGAGGACCCGCGGGAGCTCGGGCATCGACCCCCACAGCTGACACAGGGCGACGTGGTCGTACGCGCCGTACCAGGCCCACAGCACCGGCTCGTCGCCGAGGAAGTCCAGCAGCGCCGCACGCAGCGCAGCCCGGGTCATCCACGCCGGGTCCCCCAGCGGAGGCAGCTGCGGCAGCACGTTCGCCTTCACCCACGGGTGCGCGCCCGCGGGGTCGAACTCGGTGGAGACGCCGTAGAACTCCCGGCCGTCCTCCGCGACGGCGCCCAGCGACACCAGCCCGATCTCCGGCGCAGTCGTGGAGAACTCGGCGTCGTACCAGACCCTCATGCGCCCAGTCTGCCTGTGTCGACCCTGTGAAGATCACCGCACCGGCGTTTGGGAACCCCCCAGGGCGCGCACGTCGAAGGGGTCAGTCGAGCGACGGGGGACGTCAACGTGTGCGGGTTCAGCGGCGAGGTCCGCCGCGACGGTCAGCCGGCCGACGTCAGCGCGGTCGCGCGCATGACCGCGACCATGCACGACCGCGGGCCGGACGGATCCGGCGTCTGGTCGCAGCGCAACGTCGCCCTCGGGCACCGCCGGCTGAAGATCGTCGACCTGTCGGAGCACGCGTCGCAGCCGATGGTCGACCCCGAGATCGGGCTCACGATCGCGTTCAACGGGATGGTCTACAACTACCCGGCGCTGCGCGAGGAGCTGATCGGCAAGGGCCACCGCTTCTTCAGCCATGGCGACACCGAGGTCGTCCTCAAGGCGTACGCCGAGTGGGGCGAGGACTTCGTCGACCACCTGATCGGCATGTTCGCCTGCGCGATCGTCGAGCGTGACAGCGGCCGCGTCGTGCTGGCCCGTGACCGCCTGGGCATCAAGCCGCTCTACCTGGCCGAGGTGTCCGGGGCGCTGCGCTTCGCGAGCACCCTGCCGGCCCTGCTCGAGGGCGGCGGCGTCGACACGACGATCGACCGCGCGGCGCTGCACAGCTACCTGAGCTTCCACTCCGTCGTCCCGGCGCCGCGCACGATCCTGCAGGGCGTCCGCAAGCTCCCGCCCGCGACCGTCCGGGTGGTCGAGCCGGACGGCACGTCCCGAGACCGGACGTACTGGCAGCCGCCGTACACCCGCGACCCCGGCAAGGCCGACTGGTCGGCCGAGGACTGGGAGGACGCGGTCCTCGACAGCCTGCGGGTGGCGGTGAAGCGGCGCATGGTGGCCGACGTCGAGGTCGGCGTGCTGCTGTCCGGGGGCGTCGACTCGAGCCTGGTGGTCGGCCTGCTCGCCGAGCAGGGCCAGCAGGACCTGCGGACCTTCAGCATCGGCTTCGACGCGGTCGGCGGACGCAGCGGCGACGAGTTCCAGTACAGCGACATCATCGCGCAGCGCTTCGACACCCAGCACACGCAGCTGCGCGTGCCCCCGGAGCAGACGCTGCCGGCGCTCGACCGGGCGGTCATGGCGATGGCCGAGCCCATGGTCAGCCACGACGTCGTGGCGTTCTACCTGCTGTCACAGGAGGTCTCGCAGCACGTCCGCGTCGTGCAGTCCGGACAGGGGGCCGACGAGGTCTTCGCGGGCTACCACTGGTACCCGCCGATGCTCGGATCCGACGACCCCCTGGCCACCTACCGCACCGCGTTCTTCGACCGGGACCACGCCGGCGTCAACGCCCTGCTGAACCCCGACTGGCAGTGCGACGAGGACGTCAGCACTGCATTCGTCGCCGAGCACTTCGCGAAGGGACAGGCCGACACGCCGCTGGACCGCGCGCTGCGCCTGGACACCGAGGTCATGCTCGTCGACGACCCGGTCAAGCGCGTGGACAACACGACGATGGCGTTCGGGCTCGAGGCCCGGGTGCCGTTCCTCGACCACGAGCTCGTCGAGCTGGCTGCGCAGTGCCCGCCGGAGCTGAAGCTCGCGCACGGTGGCAAAGGCGTGCTGAAGCAGGCCGCGCGGCGGGTCATCCCGAGCGAGGTCATCGACCGTCCCAAGGGCTACTTCCCGGTGCCGGCGCTGACCCATCTCGAGGGCGGGTTCCTGGACCGCGTGCGTGACGCCCTGACGGCGCCGGCTGCTCAGTCGCGGGCGCTGTTCCGCCCCGACGCCGTCGAGCGGATGCTCAGCGACCCGAACGGCTCGCTCACCCCGCTGGGCGGCAACCCGCTGTGGCAGCTGGGTCTGCTGGAGATGTGGCTGCAGGGGCGGGGCCTATGACCTTCAGCACCCGGTGGCAACGGCTCTCGGTCGATCTGCCCGACGGGGTGGCGGCCGACGTCGTGCTCGACTGCGGCTGGGGCCGGATCGTCTTCGGCCAGACCTTCACCTCCGCGGACCGGCTGAGGGCCGCGCTGCGCAGCGAGGAGAGCGGCCAGCGCGACATCTGCATCTACCCGCGCGAGCCCCACGTCCTGATCGCCCAGGCGCCGTCAGAGCTCTTCCTGGACCCGTCTCACACCTATCGGCTGGAGCTGGCCACCCTCTCCCCCGGCCGCACCAGTGCAGCGCTCGTCCGCCCGTTGAAGGACCGGGCCGACGCCATCGCCCTCAACGCCCTCTACGCCACCGCGGGGATGCTGCAGGCCGACCCGGAGCTGGTCCTCGCCAACGCCGCGGACCCGGCCTTCACCTACCTGGTCGCCGAGGAGCCTGGCACCGGCCGCATCATCGGCACCGTCACGGGCGTCGACCACGTCGAGGCCTTCGGCGACCCCGAGGGCGGCACGAGCCTGTGGTGCCTCGCCGTCGACCCGCAGAGCCGCCTGGCCGGGGTCGGGGAGCACCTGACGCATGCCCTGGCGCAGTGCGCCGCCGCGCGCGGCCGGGCCTACGTCGACCTGTCGGTGCTGCACGACAACCGCAGGGCGATCACGCTCTACGAGCGGGTCGGCTTCACCCGCATCCCCGTGCTGTCACTCAAGCGCAAGAACACCATCAACGAGCGCCTGTTCGTCGCCCCACCCTCGGAGCGCTATCAACGACTGAACCCCTATGCCCGGATCATCGCCGACGAGGCCCGCCGTCGCGGCATCGCGGTGGAGGTGCTCGACGCCGAGTGGGGCGAGCTGCGCCTGTCGCACGCCGGGCGCAGCATCATCACCCGGGAGTCGCTGTCGGAGCTCACGACGGCGGTAGCCATGTCACGCTGCGACGACAAGCGGGTGACCCGCCGCATCCTCGAGCAGGCCGGGCTCTCGGTCCCGCGAGGGCGTACGGCCGGCGAGGACGAGGGCGACGCCGCCTTCCTGGCCGAGATGGGCGAGGTGGTCGTCAAGCCGGCCCGCGGCGAGCAGGGCAGGGGCATCACCATCGGCGTACGCGACACCGCTGGGCTCAAGGCCGCCATCGCGCTGGCCCGCCAGCACTGCCCTGATGTGCTCCTGGAGGAGCTCGTCGCCGGCGAGGACCTGCGGGTGGTGCTCATCGGCCACGAGGTGGTGGCAGCGGCCGTCCGGCGACCGGCCTCGGTGATCGGCGACGGGAAGCGCACGGTGCGAGAGCTCATCGTCTCCCAGAGCCGTCGCCGCGAGGCCGCGACGGGGGGAGAGTCACGCATCCCGCTCGACGACAGCACCTCCGACACGGTCCGGGCGCAGGGTCACGCGCTCGACGACGTGCTCGGCGCCGGCCTGGAGCTGACGGTCTGCCGGACGGCCAATCTGCACACGGGTGGCACCATCCATGACGTGACCGATCAGCTGCACCCCGACCTGGTGGCCGCCTCCGTGCGCGCCAGCCGTGCCCTTGATGTCCCGGTGACAGGCCTGGACCTGCTCGTCCCCGACGTGACCCGACCCGAGCACGTCGTCATCGAAGCCAATGAGCGCCCGGGCCTGGCCCATCACGAGCCGCAGCCGACGGCGGAGCGCTTCATCGACCTGCTCTTCCCGGAGACGACAGCAGCGGTGCGCCCTTGAGCCCCGAGCCGGTCGTGCCGCGCCTGCTCGAGATCGACATGGACTACGTGCAGTCGGTGCTGCTGCACCTGCTGCGCATCCCCAGCCCGACCGGTCGCACCGACGAGGTCATCCAGTACATCGGCGAGCTCGTCACCGATCTCGGCATGGATCTGGTGGTCACCCGGCGCGGACTGCTCAACGCCACG
>JBKJQM010000481.1:0-3530 GCA_046594005.1 Mycobacteriales bacterium | reverse complement strand
CGCGCCGCGCACCCCGCTGCTGCTGCGCCCGCTGGCCAGCTACCACCTGCTGCTCGCCAGCACGCTGCTCCTGCTCGCGCTCGGCCTGGTCATGGTCTTCAGCGCCTCGAGCGTGCGCTCGTACGCCGACACCGGCTCGGTCTACGCGACCGGCCTGAAGCAGGCGACGTTCATCGGCCTCGGGCTGCCGCTGATGCTCGTGCTGGCCCGGATGCCGGTGCGCTTCTTCCGCGCCGCCGCCTACCCGGCGCTCGCCGTCGTGATCGCCCTGCTCGTGGCGGTGCTGTTCGTCGGCAACAAGGTCAACGGCGCCACGAGCTGGATCCCGCTGCCGGGCGGCTTCAACCTGCAGCCGGCCGAGATGGCCAAGCTGGCGCTCGCGGTGTGGGGCGCCGACCTGCTGGTCCGCAAGCAGAAGACCCTCGGCGCCTACCGCCACCTGCTCGTGCCGCTGCTGCCCGTGACCGGACTGGTCCTCGGGCTGATCATGCTCCAGCCCGACCTCGGGACGGCGATCGTGGTGTCGTCGGTCGTCGTGGCCCTGCTGTGGATGATCGGGACGCCTGCGCGCCTGTTCGGCGCTCTCGTCGGCCTCGGACTCGCCGCCGTCTCGCTGCTCGCCGTCAGCTCGCCCCACGGCATGGCCCGGCTGCTGTCGTTCCGGGACCCGTTCGCCGACGCGGGCGACACCGGCTTCCAGGCCGTCCAGGGCTTCTACGCGCTGTCCTCCGGCGGCTGGTTCGGCCTCGGTCTGGGCGCCAGCCGCGAGAAGTGGTCCGGGGGCCTGCCGGAGGCGCACACCGACTACGTCTTCGCCATCATCGGCGAGGAGCTCGGCCTGCTCGGGACGCTGACCGTGCTCGTGCTGTTCACCGTGCTCGTCTACGCCGGCGTCCGCATCGCGCAGCGCTCCGACGACCTGTTCGTGCGCCTGGCCTCCTTCGCCGTCACGACCTGGCTGGCCGCGCAGGCGATCATCAACATGGGCGCCGTCGTCGGTCTGCTCCCCATCACCGGCATCCCGCTCCCGCTGGTGTCCTTCGGCGGCTCGGCGATGCTCGTGACGCTGGTGGCCATCGGCATGCTGCTGTCCTTCGCCCGCGCCGAGCCGGGCGCCGCGGCGGCGCTGCGCTCGCGCCCCCGGGTCGTCGACCGGCTGCGCGGCGACGGCTCGTTCACGCCCCGCCAGCGGACCGCCGACCTCGGCCGTCCCGCGCCGCGCGCCGTGCAGCGCACCCCTGGCCGCACCCCGGGTCGCACCGGGGGCCGCGCCGGCAGCCGCCCGGCCGACCCCGCCCGCCGCACCGCCGGCAGGCGATGACGCCGGTGCCCCGAGCCCTCTCGGTCGTGGTCGCCGGCGGCGGCACCGCAGGTCACGTCGAGCCGGCCCTGGCGCTCGCCGACGCCCTGCTGCGACGGGACCCGGCGACCGTGGTCACCGCGCTGGGCACGGCGACCGGACTGGAAGCCCGGCTGGTGCCGGCCCGCGGCTACGCGCTCGCCGAGATCCCGCGCGTCCCGCTGCCGCGACGTCCGACCGTCGACCTGCTCCGCGTCCCCGGCCGGGTGAGCGCCGCGGTGCGGCAGACGCGCGCGCACCTCGACCGCGTCGAGGCCGACGTCGTCGTGGGCTTCGGCGGGTACGTCGCGCTGCCCGCCTACCTGGCCGCCCGCCGGCGGCACACGCCGTTGGTCGTGCACGAGGCCAACGCCCGCGCCGGCCTCGCCAACCGGGTGGGCGCCCGCCTCACCCCGTACGTCGCCGCCGCCGTCGAGGGCAGCGGCCTGGCCGGCGCGGCGGTGCTCGGCATCCCGCTGCGCCGCGCCGTCTCCACGCTCGACCGGGCCGCTGCGCGGGCCGGGGCGCGGGCCGCCTTCGGCCTCGGCGACGGACCCGTGCTGCTCGTGACCGGCGGCTCGCAGGGAGCCCGCAACGTGAACGCCGCCGTCGTCGGCGCCTCCCACGACCTGGCAGTCGCCGGGGTCCAGGTTCTGCACGTCGCGGGCCCCACGCAGGCGCAGGCCGTGCAGGCCGAGGTCGCGGAGCCGACCCACCACGTGCTGGCCTACGTCGACCGCATGGAGCTGGCCTACGCCGCCGCCGACCTCGCCGTCTGCCGGGCCGGCGCGATGACCTGCGCCGAGCTGGCTGCCGTCGGCCTCCCTGCCGTCTACGTCCCGCTGCCGATCGGCAACGGCGAGCAGGCCCTCAACGCCCGTCCCGTCGTCGACGCCGGCGGCGGGGTGCTCGTCGCCGACGCCGACATGGACCCCGCGTACGTGCGCTCCACCGTCCTGCCCCTGCTGCGCGACCCGGCCCGGCTCGCCGCCATGAGCGCGGCAGCGTCCGCGTTCGGCTCGCGGGACGCCGACGAGGCCCTCGCCGACCTGGTGCTCAAGGCGGCCGGGCGGTGAGCGCGGAGTCGATGGCCCCGGACCTGGGCCGGGTGCACTTCGTCGGCATCGGGGGCGCCGGCATGAGCGGCATCGCCCGGGTGCTGCTCGCCCGTGGGCAGGCGGTCTCCGGCAGCGACGCCAAGGAGTCCCGCACCACCGCGGCGCTGACCGCCCTCGGTGCGCGGGTCCACCTGGGCCACGACGCCGCCCACGTGCAGGACGCCGACACGGTCGTCGTGTCGACGGCGATCCGGCATGACAACGTCGAGCTCGTCGCCGCCCGGGACCGGGGGCTGCGGGTGCTCATCCGCGCCGAGGCCCTGGCCGCGCTCATGGCCGGGCGCCGCGGGGTCGCGGTCGCCGGCACGCACGGCAAGACCACCACCACCTCGATGCTCACCGTGGCCGTCCAGCACTGCGGCGTCGACCCGTCGTTCGCGATCGGCGGCGACCTCAACGAGGCCGCCAGCAACGCCCACCACGGCAGCGGCGAGCTGTTCATCGTCGAGGCCGACGAGAGCGACGGCAGCTTCCTGGCCTACCGCCCGCACGCGGCGATCGTGACGAACGTCGAGGCCGACCACCTCGACCACTACGGCGACGCCGCAGCCGTCGACCGTGCCTTCGAGGACTTCGTCGCGACGGTCGACCCGGACGGCTTCGTCGTTCTGTGCGCTGACGACGAGGGCACCCGGCGGCTGGCCTCGTACGCCCGCGAGCGCGGCGTCGACGTCCGCACCTACGGCACGTCCGAGACCGCCGACCTGCGCCTGGCCGACCTGACCGTCAGCGGGACGACCAGCCGCTACGAACCCGTGCTGCGCGGCCGGCGACTGCCCCCGGTGACCCTCGCCGTCCCCGGGCGGCACCTCGCCCTGAACTCCGCCGGCGCCCTGCTCACCGGCATCGGCCTGGGCCTGGACGCGCCGACGCTCGTCAAGGGCCTGGCCGGCTTCACCGGGGTACGCCGCCGGATGGAGCTCAAGGGGTCGGTCGGCGGGGTGCGCGTCTACGACGACTACGCCCACCACCCGACCGAGCTGCTGGCCCAGCTGGCTGCAGCGCGCGAGGTCGCCGGTCGCGGACGGCTCGTCGTCGCCTTCCAGCCGCACCGCTACAGCCGGACGCTGGCC
>JBKJQM010000372.1:0-10012 GCA_046594005.1 Mycobacteriales bacterium | reverse complement strand
ATCCAGGCCGGGCTCGCCGACGCCGGTCTCGGTGTCGCCGACCTGCGCTACGGCCACCTCGAGGCCCTGTCGACCGTCCCGGTCGGCGGCATCGTCTGCGCCGCCGCTGCCGGCAACGGCCCGTTCGACGAGTCCGTCAAGGACGTCTCGACGTTCTCCGTGGCGCCGGGCCAGACCTTCGAGTACACGGTCCGCTTCCCGAACCGCGGTGACGCCCCCGTCACCGACGCCAAGGTCGTCGACACCTTCGACAGCGGACTGGTCTTCGTGTCCTCCGATCCGGCGCCGACCTCACGCTCGGGCAACACGCTGACCTACGACGTCGGCACCATCCAGCCCGGCGCCTTCGTCGACATCAGCCTCACGTTCCGCGTGCCGGCCGACGCCCCCCGCGGCAAGGTCTACCGCAACGACGCGACGATCTCGGGCACCTACAAGGGCGCCCCGGTCACCAAGACGGTGGGCGTCCCCGGCCCGACAGTCATCGCCAAGCCGACCGGCCCGTGCGACGTCAGCCGCTCCACCAAGTACGCCAGCAACACGCAGGTCACCACCGGCGAGCTGTTCTCGTACTACGTGAACGTGAGCAACACCGGTGGCGCTGACTGCACGAACGTCACGATCACCGACACCCTGATCGACGGCGTGACCTTCGTGTCCTGCTCCGACGGCTGCACGCACTCCGGGCAGAACGTCACCTGGAAGATCGGGACGCTGAAGTCCGGCGCCGCCACGACGCTGGCCGTGGTCGTCAAGACCACGGCGACGTCCGGCACCCTGCCGAACACCGCGAAGATCACCACCGCGCAGGGCTCGACGGCCTCGCCGTCCACGCCCGGTCCGCGTGTCGGTGACACCTCCATCGGCTCGGTCGGCCGTCCGGCCGGCTGCCCGGCCAGCGGGTGCCCGACCACGGCCAAGGGCCCGCTCCCCCGCACCGGTGGTGGTGGCGCGGCCGCCGCCCTCGGCGCGCTGCTGCTCGTCGGTGCTGCCGTCGGCTTCCGCCGGATCCGCACCAGCTAGTCCCGCACCTCGTACGTCGGCCGGGCCCCTCGGGGCCCGGCCGTCGTGCGTCCGGGTCAGGCCGGCCCGGGCGCGCCCGCGGGGCTCCGGGAACGACAGCGCCCCCGCGCCCGGACGGGCGGAGGGGGCGCGGTCGCGCTGATCAGGCGCGGGGAACAGTACCGGCGCAGGTGCGCGCACGCCCACGTGTGGATGGGCGTGTCGACGTCGTGCGGGCGCGGCGGCTGGAGAGCCGACTCGACGGGTCAGGGCTGGGTGTCCACCCGGCGGTCGTCCCCCACGGGTACGCCCAGCGCCGGGTTCTCCCGCTCCTCCTTGACCGTGTGCGGGATCTGGATCAGGCGCAGCAGCGTCACCAGGAGCACGCCTCCCACCACGTTCCCCACCGCCGCCAGAGCGGCGGTCTGCGCCCAGTCGAGGTAGCCGAAGGGCGCCCGGCCGGTGTGCAGCGCCGAGAAGATCAGCAGCGAGTTGACGATGGCGTGGTTCAGCTGCGCGCCGGCCAGCAGGAACCCGCCGGTCACCGCCGGCACGAGCTTCAGGCCCTTGGACTCGGTGTTGTGCTGCATCCAGGTCATCAGCGTGATGACCGCGCCGCCGAGCAGCGCGAGCGCGAACGCCCGGAAGCCCAGCCCGAGCTCGATGTAGTGCCCGCCTGCCTTCAGGGCCGTCTCCGCGAACTGGGGATAGCCCTTGAGGACCAGGAACGTGAACAGCCAGCCGGCCACGAGGTTGCCCAGCAGCGTCCCGGCCCACAGCCGCAGCAGCATGCGGAAGCGCGCCTGCCGCGCGATCACCGTCGACACCGGCACCAGGAAGTCCTCGGTGAACAGCTCGCTGCCGGCCAGGCTCAAGGCGATGAAGCCGATGCTGAAGGCGAGCCCGGCGAGCAGCACGCTCTCGGTCTCGTGCTCCACCACGAGCAGCGCCAGCACGCCGGTGCCGACGTCGATCCCGCCGAGCAGGCCGGTGGCCATCAGCGGCCAGGTCGGCCGGGACAGCCGCCGGCGCCCTTCGTCGACCGAGCGCTTGAAGGCCTCCTCGACCTCTTGCTCGGCGACCCCGTCGTCCGTGGCCGGCTCGGAGCCGACTCCCGGGCGGGCGTCGTGGTCGGTCATCGCAGGACCTCCGCACGCGCGGCGGAGGCGGAGCGGCGCTGTGCGCCGGGGCAGGTGCTCACGACAGGTGCGCTACCCGGCGGCGTGCCGGGTACGCCGCCGCCCCCGCGGTGCCAGGATGCCGCGTGCACCGCTCCCGCTGGGCCGTCCTCGCGGCGTTCGTCCTCGTGACGTCTGCCAACCAGATGCTGTGGCTGACCTTCGCGCCGATCACGACCGACGCCGCCCGCCACTACGACGTGTCCGAGGGGGCGATCGGGGCGCTGTCCGCGGTCTTCCCGCTGCTGTACGTCCTGCTGGCCGTCCCGATGGGGTTCGCGCTGGACCGCTGGTTCCGCGGCAGCGTGCTGCTGGGAGCCGGGCTCACCGCCGCCGGCGGGCTGCTGCGCCTGGTCGACGACTCCTTCGCGTGGGTGCTGGTCGGCCAGCTCGTGGTGGCGTTCGCCCAGCCGCTGGTGACCAACAGCGTGGCCAAGCTGGCCGCGGCGTACACGACTGACGAGGACCGGCCGCTGGGCATCGCGGTCTGCTCCGCGGGGCTGTTCGCCGGCTTCCTGCTGGCCTTTGCTACCGGCGCGGCGCTCGGCGGCGGCGACGGGCTGCGGACGCTGCTGGTCGTGCAGGCGGTCTACGCCGTCGTCGGCGCGGGACTGCTGGCCGTCGGCCTGCGCCGGCCGGGACGGGCGGTCGAGGTGCCCGCCGCGTCGGGGTTCGCGTCCCTGCGGGCCGTCTGGGCCGACCGCGTCCTGCGCACGACGACCTGCCTGACCGTCGTGGGCTTCGGGGTGTTCGTCGGGCTCACGACGTGGCTGCAGGCCCTGCTCGAGCCGGACGGCATCTCGGCCGACACCGCCGGGGTGCTGCTCCTGGTCATGGTCTCTGCCGGGGTCGCCGGCTCGGTCGTGCTGCCCCCGCTGGCCGCCCGCCGCGGCGGCGAGCGCTCGGTGCTGGCCGCGTCCCTCGTCGTGACCGCCGTCGGCGCGGCCCTGCTCGCCGTCGTGCACGAGGCGCTGGGCATCGGCGTGGTGCTCGCGGCGATGGGCCTTCTGCTGCTCGCCACGCTGCCGGTGGTGCTCGAGGTGACCGAGCGGCGGGCCGGTCCGGCGAGCGGCACGGCGGCCGCCCTGCTGTGGATGGCCGGCAACGCCGGTGGCCTGGTCGTGACGCTCGTGCTGGCCCCGCTGCTGGACCGCCCGTCCACGGCGTTCCTGGTGCTGGCCGTCGTCGCCGTGCTCGGCCTGCCGCTCCTGGCGCGGGTGAGCCGGGCCGACCTCAGCCCGGTGACCGCCCTCCCCCGGGACTAGTCGCCGAGCAGCCAGGTGACGGTGCGGATCGTGAGCACGACGCCGACCACGGCGATCGGGACCATCCACGGCATCCGCCGTCGCGGCAGCAGCCGATGGGCGACGAAGGCCGCGGCCACCAGCAGGACGACGACCTTGAGGACCACGCCCGCAGGCTACGGCGCGGGGACGGGAGCGGCGTTCGCCCGGGCAGCGTCCGCACGGACGTGCCGCCGGGCGGTCGTGGTGACGGCTCCCCCGGCGACCAGCGTCGAGGCCAGCACGCCGATCGCGAACCGGTAGCCGCGGTCCTCCGCGACCGAGGCCAGGAACGGCGAGACGAGCGCCCCGACCCCGAGGAACAGGATGGCGTACGCGTACGCCTGCGTCCGGACTGCTGCGCCGCTGACGATGGCCACCAGGCTGAAGTACGCCGGCTGGTAGGCGCCGAGCGCGATGCCGCCGAGCACGTAGAACGCCGCCGACAGCGGTGCGGTCGGTGACAGCACCAGCCCCAGCAGGGCCAGGCCGATGACCACGACGGCGCCGCCCTCGTAGACCGCGAGCCGCTCCGGGCGTTCGTGCCGGACGGCGGCCGACGCCAGGCGCTGACCGAGGGCGAGGCCCGCCACGGTGCCGACGCCGGACAGGAAGGTGACCACGCCGCGGCCGGCCGGTCCGTAGCCGTAGACCCGCTCGAAGAACAGGCTGATGAGCTGAGGCAGCGTGATGATCGCGACGCCCACGACGGGCAGGCCGAGCCAGAGCCGGCGCAGCGTACGCACCTGGAACAGCGCCGAGCGGGCCGCCAGGAACGACAGCGCCGGGACCTGGACGGCGCCGGCGCCGCCCCGGTCCGGCTCACGCAGGCGCAGCAGGACCGGCAGCAGCAGGAACGTCGGCAGGCAGAGCGCCGCGAACACCACCCGCCAGTCGAAGAAGGTCGCGAGCGCACCGACGAGCACGGCGCTCCCGAGCCCGACCGGGTTCGCGAGCCGGTGCAGCGCGAAGACCCTCGGATGGGACGGGCCCGCGTAGTAGTCGCTCAGCAGGCTCGCGTGCACCGGCTCGTTGACGATGCGGCCGATGCTCGCGCCGACCCGTGCGACGACCAGCACCCACACGACCGGCGCCGCCGCGGTCAGCACCGTGAACCCGCCCCACGCGGCCGCCCCCAGGCCGGCCAGGCGGACCCGCCGCACGCGGTCGGCCAGCACGCCGATCGGCAGCGCCGCGAGCAGGGCGCTGATGCCGGCGACCGAGGAGATGGCGACGATCGCGCTGTCGGTCAGGCCGAAGTCGTCGCGGATCTCGGGGCTCAGCACGCTGAAGGCCACCCGGTCGAACTCGTCGACGAGGTTGAGCGCGAACAGCACGAGCAGCGGGCCGGTCGGAGCCCCTCCGGTGGCAGCGCGCAGGCGGGACCGGAGCGGCACCGCACCTCCTCGGCTCGAGGTCAACACCGTAGTGGCGGGCGGCTGCCCCGCGCCGCCGGACGGCAGGATGTCCCCATGGCCTCCCGTCTCGACGACCTGCTCGACGCCGCGATCGTGCTCGGCGCAGCCGGCCTGCACGTGCTCGCGGTGCACCGGCTGGACGCGCTGCCGCCGTCGGGCGTCTTCGAGACCGTGCTCGTGGTGCTGCCGCTGCTCGCGCAGCTGGTCGCCGTCGTCCTGCTGCTGGCGCGGGCCGACCGACGCGGGCTGCAGGGGGCCTGCCTGCTGCAGTGGCTGCTGGTGCTCTACACGCTGCCGGCCAGCTTCCTCGGGCTGAGCTTCGTCCCGGCCGCCGCCGTGCTGACGCTGGCGCTGTACCGCCCGCGCAGGCTCAGCAGTGCCCCCTCGGGTGGAGGCTGAGCCGACTGCCCACGACGGCCTCGCCGGCCCCGGAGAACCGCAGCCGGGTGCCCCCGTCGCGACGCTCGACGCAGGCCGGGCCGGTGACCGACAGCCAGCGCGACCACCGCACCTTGAGCTGCACGTCGGCCGGTCCGGGTGACCTCAGCCGGATGGCCACGCGGTCGGTGTCGAGCACCGCGACCGGGGCGTCTGCGATCGGGCGGGCGTCGAGGAACCGCCAGACCGTCCACTGCGCGTCCGACCACACCTTCTGCAGCCCCTTGATCCTGCCGACGAGCAGCAGCGCACGCTCGGCCGCGCCGCCGCCGTCAGCGCGCGCAGAGGGACCGAGGACCACCGCGTCCACTCCCTGGTCGCGCAGCCACGCGCCGTACTCGCCGGCGTCCAGGCCGCCGGAGTAGAACAGCCCGTTGCGGTCGGTGTCGATCTGCCGCGACCAGCCGCGGGCCAGCGGTACGACGGGCGCGACGAAGGCGGCCTCCCCGTGGTCGCGCAGCGGCACCACCTCCACCCGCTTCACGTCGAGGTCCAGCAGCGCCCGGTTGAGGGCGACGAACGACGGCGGGCGCTGCTCGCGCAGGTCGGCGTACGGCGGCTGCACCTGCCACAGCAGGAGCGCGGCGGTGACGGGGACGACGATGCGCCAGTGCTCGGTCGCGGTGGCAACGACGAGGGGGGCGGCGAGCAGCAGCCCCAGGCGCAGGATGTTGCTTCCGAACGGGTCGGACAGCAGGACGAGCGCTGCCGCCGCGGCGGCGTAGAGCAGGCCGCCGGTGCGCAGCAGCGGTGAGTACGTGAGGGCGGCCAGGACAAGACCGGCCAGCACGGCGTACGGCGCGGAGCTCGCCTCGTACGGCTGCACCCCGCCGGACGGGAACAGCCAGCCCAGCAGCGCCACCGGGACGCTCGCGGCCAGGCCGGTGGTCCAGCCGCCCGGCAGCCGGCGCAGGACGAGGACCGCAGCGGCGAGGCCCAGGAAGGCCGCGGCCACCGGGCTGAGCAGGCCGGACAGGACGGCGGCCACCGCGGCCGGGACGCGGCGCGGCAGCAGCACGAGGGCCGCCAGCGCGGCAACCGCTCCCAGCGCGAAGGTGGATCGGCCCGACACGACGTTCGCCACCGCGAAGACCGCCCCCAGCGCGGAGCCGGCCACCGGATGGGCCGTCGTGCGCAGCAGCCGGGCGAGCAGGACCGCGGCGGCCACGGCGGCCAGCAGGCCGGTCAGCCCGATGCCGACGACGTGCAGGACGTACGGCGCCACCACGCTGTAGCCGTAGGGGTGGACGCCGGAGTACCAGGACAGGTCGACGGGCGTGAGCGGGTGCTCGCCGGCGAACGACGCCCGGGCGATCTGCGCGGCGATGTCGGTGCCGGTGCGCGGGCGCAGCAGCAGGTGCAGGCCGCCCAGCAGCAGCGCGACGGCGCCGGCGACGACCTCGGGGCTGCGCCGCGCGCGGCCGAGCAGCGACGCGGGCCCGGAGTCGCCGGTGGCCGGCGCGCTCGTCCGCAGGAGGCTCGTCAGGGGGCGCTCGTCAGCTGGGCGTGACCGGCGGAGCGGAGGCCTTCTTCGCCGGCGCCCTCGTCGCGGGCGCCCTCGTCGCCGGCGCCCTCTTCGCGGGCGCCTGCTTCGCGGGTGCCCGCTTCGCGGGGGCCTTCTTCGCGGGCGCCTCGGGCGCGCTCGAGCGGGGAGCCGGGGCGTCGAGCACCGGCGGCGCCTGCCCGGCCGGCACGGCGTCGGACGGCGGCTCGATGGGGGTGCCCTCGTGCTCGGTCTGCGGCGGCGCGGCGGCGACCGGCGGGGCGGGCGTCGTGTCGTCGGCGAGGAAGTCGAGCAGCACCGTCGTGACGACCTCGGGGGCCTCCTCGACGACGAAGTGGCCGGCCCCGGGGACCGTCACCATGACGCAGTCGGCGCCGAGGTCCTTGACGACCGACTCACCGGTGGAGATCGGCAGCACCGGGTCGAGCGCTCCCCACAGGACCAGCGCCTTCTCGACGGCGACCCGGGGCGTGCCGGCCGTCTTCTCGCGGCGCAGCGCTGCCGCCAGCTTCGGCCGGGTGACCGCCCGGTAGTAGCCGAGCATCGCGGTCACGCTGTCGCGCGCCGTGTAGGCCGCTTCGTACTCCGCCCGCCGCTCGTCGTCGAGCGGCGTCGGCGACTTCCAGGCCAGCCCGAGCATCGCGTCGACCACCCGGCGGCCGCCGAGGCGGAACAGCAGCTCCGGCACGACCGGCAGGGCGAAGAACGGGATGTGCGCGGCCCGCAGCAGCGGGACGGTCCGGAAGGGCGCGTTGGCGACGACGAGCCGCCGCACCAGGTCGGGGCGCCCGCCGGCCAGGCCGAGGGCGAGCGAGCCGCCCCAGTCGTGGCCGACGACGTCGACCTTCTGGCCCGGGGCCTCGGCGTCCAGGAGTGCGGCGAGCTCGCCGACGAGCGAGGGCACGTCGTACGGGCCGGTGTAGCTCGATCCGCCGAGGCCGGGCAGGTCGGGGGCGAGCACCCGCCGTCCCTTGGCGAGCTGGGGGGCGAGGACGTTCCAGACCGACGCCGTCTCGGGGACGCCGTGCAGCAGGAGGACGGGCGTGCCGTCACCGCCGGCTGGTTGCTCGCGGAGCAGGAAGCTGGTGGATCCCGCCGGCACCGTCCGGACCTGCTCACTCACGCGTCGTCCCTCTCGCCTGTTGCCCTTCCCTACCCCAGCCGGCAAGTCCTGGTCGCCTGCGGTGGGTCCTGCTGCCGTCGGTGGCATCGCGGTACAGCCTGCCGTACGTCCAGGGCTTCGCCTCGGGCACCCGCCGGACCGACACTGCCAACGTCCCGTGCCGCTGGCTGGCAGCACACCCGCCTCGCGCCAGACGACGGCATCACGAAGGCCCCGACCTTCCATTGAGGGAGTTCGGGGCCTTCGCTGACCTGACCCTGCGGGTCAGGGATCGATGTTCAGTCCGCTGCTAGGACTGCCCTTCACGGATCCTCCGGTCCCAGCGACACCGCGGACGTAGAGCGTGTACGTGTCGTTGCCGGTGTTCACCTGCGTCCCGCTGGAGCAGCTGAACCATGTATTCAGAGATCCGCTGTTACCTCCAGGCGCCGACGTGTTCACGGCGGTGCCCTGCGGGCTGCGCACCTGGCACTCGTAGCCTGTTGGGGCCGTCCCGCTTGCGGGCGGCGTCCAGGATGGCGTGAACTTCGCACCGGACTGGATCGTGGCCTGCACGTTCGTGGGCGCCTGCGGCGGATTAGTGGTCGTCGTCGTTACGGTGACCGTGTTCGCGCTGTCTCCGCTCGTAGCCTGCCAGGCGCCGCCCAGACGCGTCGTCACCCGGTACCGGTACGTCCCGTCGGCCACGCTGGTGTCGTTGCATGACGTGCCTGCCACCGGCGAAGCGAAGGTGCTGCCACAGGCGGCGCTGTAGGTGGCGCCGGACTTGCGCTCCACGAAGAAGCTGGCTGTTGCGCCGGCCGGGATCGTCGCGCCGCTCCAAGACACGGCGACTGTGCCGTTCGTGACAGTCGAGCTCGGCACGGTCACGCTGGTCGGTGCTCCCAGCGATCCAGCCGACTTCCGCGCACTGCCCGATCCGGTCGTCCCCCAGGAAGCAGCGGACGCAAGCGCCGGTGTGGCTGCGACAAGCACAACCGCTCCGAGCGGCGCCAGCAGGCGGCGGGAGATCATGGGACGACCTTTCGAGTAAGGGTGAAGGCGCTTAGCGGACGGGGGACTAGCCGGCCTGCGCGGTCACGACGACCGGGCCGGCCACGGTGTCAGAGCCGAACTGGAAGGTGACCCCTTGGCAGCTGTTGTCACTCGCGAGGCCCATGGCGATGGTGCCCACCGTCGGCGTGATCGTTGCACCGGGCGCGATGCTGAGCTGTGCGGTTCCCACCAGGGCGCCGGTGTCACCGACCATCGTGACGAGAGAGTTGGCAACCGTGCAGGCGGCATTGCCGGTCACCGACGTGGGCAGGCTGTTGGCCGGCACCTGGATGCGAGTGACCTTGACGGGGAAGCTGTTCGGATTGGTGATGCTGATGACAGCGGGCACGCTGCCGTTGGGGAACAGGGTGCCGGCGCCGGACGTGGCGGGGGCTGCGACGCCCTTGACGCCGAGGGCATTGCCGGCGCTGGCCTGAGCGCTGCCGGAGCCATTCGTGCTCCAGAAGGCGTAGCCGATGCTGCCTGCGGCGAGCA
Source organism: Mycobacteriales bacterium (assembly GCA_046594005.1). Taxonomy (GTDB): domain Bacteria; phylum Actinomycetota; class Actinomycetes; order Mycobacteriales; family SCTD01; genus SCTD01. Next base: position 536 of record JBKJQM010000372.1, on the reverse strand, counting down.
CGGCGCCCACCGTCGCGACGGCGACGACCGAGGTGCGCTTGGTGAGGTTCTTCATGGTCGTGTCCTGTCGAGAAGGCCGGCGAGCTACTTGCTCGTCGCGGTGGCGGAGAAGGTGAAGGAGAAGGACTTGGCCTTGCAGCCGTCCTGGTTGCGGGTCGTGCTGTTGTTCATCCGGATGATCACGGGAACCGGCTGAGCGTCGTTCTTGCGGATAGTGACGGTGCCGGGGTCGGTCACCAGCACTTCGAAATCGTCGGGCGAAGTGCAGCTCAGACCATTCACCGGTGAGGGCGAGGGGTTCAGGACCGTCGCGGTGATCGACTGGAGGACGACGTCCTGGTTGTTGGTGTTCGTGACCGTCAGGGTCCGCGTCGTGGAGATGCCGGGTGCGAGCCCGGTCACGTTCAGCGGGTTGGGGGTGAGGGTCAGGGCCTTCGACGGCGGTGCGGCCGTCGCAGTCTTGCTCGGCTTCGGGGTGCCGGGCTGCTTCGCCGCACTGGCGGCGGCGGTCGACCCGGCGAGCTGCGTGGGACCGC
>JBKJQM010000278.1:0-2817 GCA_046594005.1 Mycobacteriales bacterium | reverse complement strand
GTCACGGCGATCGACCTCGACGACCCGACCCGACCGGTGCCGCTGGTCGTCCTCAACTACGACACCCACGCGATCACCATCAGCGACGACGGCAACCGGGCCTACCTGGCCGCGACGGCGGGCTTCCCGCGCAACGAGGTCGGACTCGGGGGGAAGGTGGACGGCGTCGTCGTCCTGGACGTCAGCCAGGTCCAGGCCCGGACGCCGAACCCGCAGGTGCGCGAGGTGTCGAGCCTGACCTGGCCGATCGTGACGATCCCGCAGGCGGCGCTGCCGATCACCATCAAGGGGCGGCCGTACCTGTTCGAGGTCGATGAGTTCGCCTACGACGACGCCTTCCGGGTCCAGTCGAACGGACCGCGGGTCGGAGCCGCCCGCATCATCGACATCGCGGACGACACGGCGCCGAAGGTGGTGTCCGACGTCCGGCTCGCCGTCCACCAGCGTGTGGTCCGGCCCTCCCTCGCCGGCGATCCGGGCGCGACCGCGGCGGGAGCCGGCTACGCCGGTCACTACTGCGCCGTGCCCCGCCGCGCCGACCCCCAGATCGTCGCCTGCTCCTTCCTGGCCTCAGGTCTGCGGGTGTTCGACATCCGGGACCCGCTCGCGCCGAAGGAGATCGCCTACTACGTAGCACCCGTGCCGCCCGGCGGACCGGCCAACATCGCCTACTCGAGCCCGTCCTTCGTGCCGGAGCGCAACGAGATCTGGTACTCCGACGCGGACCGCGGCTTCTTCGCGCTCCGCCTCACGAACGGCGTCTGGCCCCGGTCCGCGGCCACGGCGCCCCGCCCGGCGGGCAGGCCGGCGGCGGCGCCGCGAGGCGGTCCGTCCGCGCCGGCCGGCGGCACCGGGCGGCTGCCCGCTACCGGGCTGGCCGTCCCGGTCGTGCTCGGCGTGGTCCTGCTGGCCGCCGCAGGTCTGGTCCGCCGCCGGGCTGCCTGACCCGGGGCTCAGCCGGTGCGTCGCCCCGGTTCTGTCGGCGGCACGTGGCAGAGTCGTCGACAGCACCAGCACGGCCCGCCTTCCCCTCGGACCGACGCTGCTCGTCAAGCGTGTTCGGCACAAGGAGGCGGTCCCGTCGTGGGCGAGAAGGACTCGTTCGTGCACCTGCACGTGCACACCGAGTACTCCATGCTGGACGGCGCCGCCCGGCTGGACGAGCTGTTCGCGCGCACCGCCGAGCTCGGCATGCCGGCCCTGGCGATGACCGACCACGGCAACGTGTTCGGCGCCTACGACTTCTGGAAGAAGGCCGGCGCCGCCGGGGTCAAGCCGATCATCGGAACGGAGGCCTACGTCGCGCCGGGCAGCCGCTTCGACAAGACCCGCGTCAAGTGGGGCCAGGGCGGCGAGGACGACGTCTCCGGCGGCGGCGCCTACACCCACATGACGATGCTCGCGACGAGCACCGAGGGCATGCACCGGCTGTTCAAGCTGAGCTCGCTGGCCAGCCTCGAGGGCTACTACTACAAGCCCCGCATGGACAAGGAGCTCCTGGCCGAGCACGTCCGCCCAAACCTCGACATGATCGCGACCACGGGCTGTCCCTCGGGCGAGATCCAGACCTACCTGCGCATGGGCAACTACGAGGCCGCCAAGCGCAGCGCGGGCGAGTACCGCGACATCTTCGGCGCGGACAACTTCTTCTGCGAGCTGATGGACCACGGCATCCCGATCGAGCGCCGGGCCACCAAGGACCTCATCCGGCTCGCGAAGGAGATGTCGATCCCCTTCGTCGCGACCAACGACCTGCACTACACCGCGCCCGAGGACGCCACGGCCCACGAGGTCCTGCTGTGCGTGCAGTCCGGCAAGACGATGGCCGACCCGCAGCGCTTCAAGTTCGACGCGCAGGACTTCTACCTCAAGACGCCGCAGGAGATGCGGACGCTGTGGCGCGAGATCCCGGAGGCCTGCGACAACACGCTGCTCATCGCCGAGCGCTGCTCGATGGACTTCGAGGAGGGCCGCGACCTCATGCCGCGGGTGCCCGTCCCGGACGGCTACACCGAGGACACCTGGCTGCGCGAGCAGGTCCACGCCGGCCTGCGCGACCGCTTCTCCGGCGGTGCCGTGCCCGATGGGCACACGCGCCAGGCCGACTACGAGGTCGACGTCATCGTGAAGATGGGCTTCCCCGGCTACTTCCTGGTGACCGCCGACCTGTGCCGGCACGCCAAGGAGACGGGCATCCGCGTCGGACCCGGCCGCGGCTCGGCGGCCGGCTCGCTGGTGGCCTACGCCCTGCGGATCACCGACCTCGACCCGATCAAGCACAAGCTGCTGTTCGAGCGCTTCCTCAACCCCGAGCGCATCTCGATGCCCGACATCGACCTCGACTTCGACGAGCGCCGGCGCGGCGACATGATCCGCTACGCGACCGAGAAGTACGGCGAGGAGCGCGTCTCGCAGATCATCACCTACGGCACGATCAAGGCGAAGGCGGCCGTCAAGGACGCCGCGCGGGTCCTGGGCTTCCCCTACGCCACCGGCGACAAGATCACCAAGGCGATGCCCGCCGCGGTCATGGGCAAGGACATCCCGCTGTCCGGGATCTTCGACCCGACCCACAAGCGCTACAGCGAGGCCGGCGAGTTCCGCGCGCTCTACGAGAGCGATCCCGACGCCAAGGCCGTCGTCGACACCGCGCGCGGGCTCGAGGGGCTCAAGCGCCAGTGGGGCGTGCACGCGGCCGGGGTGATCCTGTGCCGCGAGCCGCTGCTCGACGTCATCCCGATCCACCGCCGCGAGCAGGACGGCGCGATCATCACCCAGTTCGACATGGGTGCCTGCGAGACGCTCGGCCTGCTCAAG
>JBKJQM010000024.1:0-3534 GCA_046594005.1 Mycobacteriales bacterium | reverse complement strand
CTGCCGCCGCAGGCCGAGCTGGCGACGGACGACGCCGTTCGCGCCGTCGGCCCCCACGACGACCCGCGCGGCCAGCTCGCCGTTCAGCACGACCCGGACGGAACGCCCCGCCACCCGCCGCACCGTCCGGCGGCGGAGGACCGCTCCGCGTCGTACTGCCGCCTCCACCAGCCGCGCGTCGAGCAGCGTCCGCGGCACGACGTGGTCCGGGCGGCGCAGGGTCGACACGACCTCCTCGCCCCCCGGGGAGACGATGCGCAGCCGGCGGACGGGCACCCGGTCGCCGAGCACGTCGGCCGCGCCGAGCCGGGCCAGCTCGTCGAGCGCCTGCGGCGCGATCCCGTCGCCGCAGGACTTGTCGCGGGGGAAGTCCGCGCGGTCGAGCAGGAGCACCGAGGCGCCCGGCCGGGCGCGGAGCGCGGACATCGCCGCCGCCGTCCCGGCGGGGCCGGCGCCGACCACGACGACGTCCCACAGCCGGTCCTCGAGCGCGTCGTCCACGGTGACAGGATGCAGGTCATGTCCGTGCCCCGCCCGACCAGACCCCGCGTCCTGTCCGGCATCCGTCCGACCGGCGACAGCTTCCAGCTCGGCAACTACGTCGGCGCGGTCCGCCACTGGGCCGGCATGCAGGACGAGAACGACTGCTTCTTCTTCCTCGCCGACCTGCACGCGCTGACCGAGTCGCCGGAGCCTGCTCAGCTGCGGGCCCGCACGCGCAACGCGGTCGCCCAGCTGCTCGCGCTCGGCGTCGACCCGGAACGCAGCACGGTCTTCGCGCAGAGCCACGTCAAGGAGCACCCCGAGCTGGCCTGGATCCTGGGCTGCCTCACCGGCTTCGGCGAGGCCAGCCGCATGACGCAGTTCAAGGAGAAGGGCGGCGGCAGCGTCGGGCTCTTCACCTACCCGGTGCTGCAGGCGGCCGACATCCTCATGTACCAGGCGGACGCGGTGCCGATCGGCGAGGACCAGCGCCAGCACCTCGAGCTGACCCGCGACCTTGCGCAGCGCTTCAACGCGCGCTACGGCGACACCTTCGTGCTGCCGGCGCCCTACCAGGGCAGGGACGGCGAGCGCATCAAGGACCTGCAGGAGCCGACCCGCAAGATGAGCAAGAGCCTCGGCGGTCCCGGCACGATCTGGGTCCTCGACGAGCCGAAGGCGATCACGAAGAAGGTGAAGAGCGCGGTCACCGACACCGGTCGTGAGGTGCGCGCCGCCGAGGACAAGCCGGGCATCACCAACCTGCTGACCATCCTGTCGGTCTGCACCGGCACCGGTGTCCCCGAGCTGGAGAAGGCGTTCGAGGGCAAGGGCTACGGCGACTTCAAGGGCGCAGTCGCCGACGCCGTCGTCGAGCTGTTCGCGCCGGTCCGGGAGCGGTACGCCGAGCTGGTCGCCGACCCGGCAGAGCTCGACCGGCTGCTGGCTGAGGGCGCGGGCAAGGCCCGCGCCGTCGCCGTGGCCACCATGGAGGCCGTCCGCGACCGCGTCGGCCTGCTGGCGCCCCGGGAGTAGGGATGGCGCGGCGCGACTTCGGGGTCGCCATCGGCCTGCCCGAGCCCTTCACCAGCCAGCTCCAGGGCTGGCGTGAGCGGCTCGGAGACCCCAATGCCTCGGGCATCCCACCGCACGTGACCCTGCTGCCGCCGACCGCCCTGCACGACGAGGCGATCGAGGAGGTCGAGGAGCACCTGCGTCAGGTGGCTGCGCGCGAGCGGCCGTTCGCGATGCGCCTGCGAGGGTCGGGCAGCTTCCGGCCGGTGTCCCCGGTCGTCTTCGTCACCCTCGCGCTGGGCATCGCCGACTGCGAGCGCGTCGAGGCGCAGGTCCGGTCCGGCCCGCTGGCCCGGGAGGTGGCGTTCCCCTACCACCCGCACGTCACCGTGGCCCACGACCTGCCGGAAGCCGCTCTGGACACGGCCTTCGACGCGCTGGCGGACTACGACGCGTCGTTCACCGTGTGGGGCTTCACGCTGTTCGAGCAGGACCGCGAGGGGGTCTGGCGACCGCAGCGGGACTTCCCGTTCGGCCGAGCCGGACTGCCCGGACCGGTGGAGCCGTCGGGCCTCCGGTAGAGATCCACAAGCCGGGGTAGGGGCCGCGGCATGGCGTCTCCCCAGGCCGTCCTCGCCAAGGTGCGGGACGAGCGACCGTTCCTCGACCACCTGATACGGGCCTTCGGGCGCTACCAGGCCGACGCCGGCGACCGGCAGGCCGCTGCCGTCACCTTCTTCGGGTTCCTCAGCTTCTTCCCGATCCTCGCGCTGGCGGCGTCGATCCTGTCGTACGCCGTGGGTGATGACGCCGTGCCCACCGTGGTCGACCAGGTGAACTCCTACGCACCAGGCCTCGCCGAGCAGCTCAAGCTGCGCGACATCCTCACGGACAACAGCAAGGCCGGAGCTGCCGGGCTGATCGGGCTCGTCGGCCTGCTCTACTCCGGGCTCGGCTGGGTCGATGCCCTGCGCGAGGCGATCCGCACGATCTGGCACCACAACGTGAAGGCCGGCAACCTCCTGGTCAAGAAGGCCAAGGACGTCGTCATCCTCGCCGGTCTGGGGGTGACGGTGCTGCTCAGCATCGGCATCTCCGCAGCGACCGGCGCCGCATCGAGCTTCTTCCTCGACCAGGTCGGCCTGGGGGACAGCCAGGTGGCCACGGCCGCGACCTGGGTGCTGGGTGTCGTGCTCGGGATCATCACCAGCGGCGCGCTGTTCCTGTTCCTGTTCTGGCGGCTGCCGAAGGTGCCGTCGCCGTTTCGCCGCGTCGTCAAGGGGGCGCTGCTGGCCGCGGTCCTGTTCGAGCTCCTCAAGCGGGCCGGTGCGTTCTACATCGAGCGGACCACGCAGAACCCGCTGTACGGCAGCTTCGCCGTCGTCGTGGGCCTGCTCATCTGGATCAACATCGTCAGCCGCATGCTGCTGATCTGCGCTGCGTGGACCGTGACCGGGCCGTACGACTCCGACATCGAGCCGTCCGGCACCGCGAACACCCAGGCCGCCCGCAAGGCCGGCATCCCGACCGAGTTCGCCGACAACGACCCGGATGACCCGCCCACGCTGCAGGAGGACGGCGCCCCGAGCCCGCTGGCCGCGGCCGTGCAGGGGGTCGTGCCGTCGCAGGACGTGCCCGACGGTCGAGTATCCACGGGTGACGTCCCCGACGACCGAGGCGGACGCCGCGTCGAGGCGCTGAAGGAGTCCGGCCCGTCCCCGTCCGGTGGGGGCACCGCGACCCTGGTCCGGGAGGCGGCGGCCCCTGGAGCGCCGGGCAGGGCGGAGCAGGTCGTGAGGTCCGCGGCGCAGTTCACCGCCGGGGCAGCCGGAATGGCCGTCATGGCAGTGCTGGTCTACGTGCTCAAGACGGTGCGCGAGCTGATCCGCCGCTGAGGTCGGCAGTGCGCTCGGGTGAGAGTGGGCTCGCCGAAAGGCCGCGGAAGGATGGTCAGCGACCTACGCTCGCGCGATGGTCGCGCAGCTGGAAGCACCCGAGCTCCGCGCGCTGTTCGAGCACGTCCTCGACGGGGTCCTG
>JBKJQM010000156.1:0-4766 GCA_046594005.1 Mycobacteriales bacterium | reverse complement strand
CGTCGTGAGGCTCGCCCACCGCGTGCACACCCGCGCCACCCCGGCGCAGGTGTGGGAGGTGCTCGGCGACCCGGAGAAGTGGCCGCAGTTCGACCTGTTCCTGCGCCGGGTCCGCGGTGCTCATGGCCTGGCCGCGACGGGTCAGCGCCTGATCGGCGTTTCCCGCGTCGGCTCCCTCAGCATTCCGGTGGACGTCGTCGAGGCGGTCCCGCTGTCGCGCCTCGTGCTGCTGGTCCACACCGCGCCGGGGCTGCGCGAGCAGGTCACGCACGAGGTGACGCCGGCGGTGCGCGGCGGGTGCGACATCACCGTCTCCGTCGTCGTCGAGGGTCTGCTCGCCCGCCCCGCGGTCGCGCCGCTCTACCTCGCCAGCGGCCTCACGGCCCACCTGCTCGCAGCGCGTACGGACCGCATCGCCCGGGCGGCGCGGAGAGCGGCGTGACCCGGTCCGAGGTCTACCTCCTCCTGCTCGCCGCCTTCGGTGTCGGGCTCGTCGCGCTCGGCCTCGTCACCGCCCGCCGGCCCGCGCACGAGATCCCCAGCCGCGACGGCTACTTCGACCGGTGGTCGGTGCTGCACGGCGGCTACGACCCGCGTACAGGGAGCGTCTGGCTCAAGGGCTGGCTGTCGATGGTCTACGCCATCGCGCGCCCGCTCGCGAAGCGCGGCGTGCTGCCCGACGTCGTCACGATCTCCTCGATCTGGCTGGCCGGGCTCGTCCTGGTCCTGGCGGAGGTCGGTGGCCGCTGGTGGATCGCGGCCGGCTGGGTGATGGTCGCCAGCGGCCTGTTCGACACGCTCGACGGCTGTGTGGCCGTCCTCGAGGAGCGCACCACCAAGTGGGGCTACGTCCTCGACTCCGTCGTCGACCGCATCAACGACGGCATCTACCTGCTGGCGGTGGTCGCCGTCGGCACGCCGCCCGAGCTGGCCGTCGCCCTCGGCTTCAGCTTCTTCCTCATGGAGTACCTGCGAGCGCGCGCCGGCAACGCCGGCGGCGACGAGGTCGGCCGCATCACGATGGCCGAGCGCCCAACGCGGGTGATCCTGCTGTCCCCGTCCATCCACTTCAGCGGTGTGTTCCTCGGGCTGTCCGACGTGCTGCCGGTCATCGGCCCGTCCATCCTGCTGGCCATGACGGTGGTCTCGATCGTGCAGCTCACGGTCGCGGTGCGCGGCCAGCTGCTCGCGCTGCCGATGGACGAGCCCGCGGTCGCCGTCCCGTCCGAGGGATGACGGCCGCCTAAGGTCAGCGGATGCGCGTCCTCGTCACCGGGTCCCTCGGCAAGGTCGGTCGGGCCACCACGGCCGCCCTTATCGCTGCCGGCCACCGCGTCACCGGGGTGGACGTCGCCCGCCCCACCTTCGACGCCGACCTGCCGGGGCAGCCGCGGTACGTCCAGGCCGACCTGACCGAGGCAGGCAGCGCGTACGCCGTGGTGCGCGGTTACGACGCCGTCGTGCACTCCGCGGCCATCCCGGAGCCGACGAAGAACCCGCCGCACGAGGTCTTCTCGAACAACCTGGTCTCCACGTTCAACGTGCTGGAGGCGGCCGTCCGCTTCGGGGTGACGAGGTTCGTGAACATCTCGTCGGAGACGGTGCCCGGGTTCTTCTTCCCGGAGAGGGGCTTCCTGCCCGACTACGTGCCGGTCGACGAGGAGCACCCGGTCCGGCCGCAGGACCCGTACGCGCTGGCCAAGCACTTCGGCGAGCAGCTCATGGACGCGGCCGTGCGGCGCTCGGACATCTGCTGCACCACCATCCGCCCGAGCTGGGTGCAGAACGCCGACAACTACGCGCGCAACCTCGGCCCGCTGCTGGCCGACCGCAGCATCCTCACCCCGAGCCTGTGGGCGTACATCGACGTCGAGGACCTGGCCGACGCGATCGTGCTGGCCGTCCAGTCAGACCTGCCGGGGCACGAGGTCTTCTACATCGCGTCGCCGGACAACGTGGGCGGGCGCGACCTGGCGGCGGCGGTGCGCGAGCACTACGGCGATCGCATCGAGCTGCGCCCGCTGGCCCGGCCGGACGCCTCGGGCATCTCGTGCGCGAAGGCCGAGCGGATGCTCGGCTACCGGCCGACGCGCTCCTGGCGCGACCACCTCGACGAGCAGGGCTCCCCGCTGCGCTGAGCGCTGCTGGCCACGACCTGGCCCGGCCACCATGATCGGCTTCCGCGACCACCGGGGAGAGCCGTGCGCATCCTGATCACCAGCACGTGGGGACTCGGCCACGTCTTCCCGGTCGTTCCGCTCGCACGGGCCCTCGTGGCCGCGGGTCACACGGTGCTGTGGGCGACGCACGAGCCGGCCTGCGCGGCCGTCTCCGCTGCCGGCCTGGACGTCAGGCAGGTCGGGCTGGACAGCGCGGGAGTCGCAGACCTGGGCCGGCGCCTGCGCGAGCAGAGCGCACCGCTGCCCCCGCCGGACCGGGCGGCGTTCGCGTTCCCCAGCATGTTCGGCGCCTGGGCGACGCCCGTCATGGTGGCCGGCCTCCTGCCGCTGGCGCGGGGGTGGCAGCCCGATCTCGTCGTGCACGACCAGGCGGAGCTGGCTGCGCCGCTGGTGGCTGCGGTGCTGGGCGTCGCGAGCGTGACGCACTCCTTCGGCGGCGCGGTGCCGGCGGCCTTCGTCCGTGCCGCCGCCGAGCGGCTGGCCGGGCTGTGGCGGGACCACGGGCTGGCCGTGCCGGAGCTCGGCGGGTGCTTCGCTGCGGGGTACGTCGACATCTGCCCGGACCGCGTGCAGACGCAGCCGCTCGACCACGTCGGCACCCGCCTGGCACTGCGGCCGGTCGGCTACACCGGTGAACCAGGCCCGCCCCTTCCGGATCGGCACGGTGACCGGCCGCTCGTCTACCTCACGCTCGGGACCGCCTTCAACACGCCGACCGTCCTCGCCGGGGCGCTCGCGGCACTGGCCGGCCTCGACGTCGACGTCCTCGTCACCGTCGGTCCCGGGATGGACCCCCAGGCAGTGGGACCGCAGCCGGACGGGGTCCGCGTCGAGCAGTGGGTCTGCCAGTCCGAGGTCCTGCAGCGCTGTGACGTCGTCGTCCACCACGGGGGCAGCGGGACGTTCCTGGGGGCCCTGGGCTGCGGCCTGCCACAGCTGGTCCTGCCACAAGCCGCAGACCAGTTCCGCAACGCCGAGGCGCTGACCGCGATCGGCGCGGGTCTGGCACTGCACCCGGACAGCGCCGACACCGCGGCTGTCGCGGCCGCGGTCGAGCGCGTCCTGCGCGACAGCGGCTTCCGGTCCGCCGCTCAGGCGCTGCAGGAGGACATCGCGAGGATGCCCGGGCCGGAGGCGGTGGCGGCGCAGCTCACCGCACTGGTCTAGGCGCCCGCCAGCACCGCGACCGCGTCGCGGACCTGCTCCGGGGTCAGGCCCATCGTGGCGTCCCCGGTGGAGAGCTCGACGCGCTGCACGGCCGGATCACCGGTCGTGCCGGCCTTGGGCCAGGTCCACAGCGACTGCTCGACGGCCAACCGGCGGGCCGCCTCGACGAAGGCCTCGGGCGTCGTGCGCAGCAGCAGGTGGAGCATCGGCGACTGCGGCGGGTCGGGCAGCACGGCCACCCCGGGGACGTCGCGCAGCGCCTCCGCGACCGCACGCGTGTGCGCGAGGTAGGCCGGCATCCTCGGCAGCCGGGTGCGCAGGCAGCTCAGAGCCGAGGCGGCTCCCGGCCACATCCCGAACAGCGTCCCGCCCATGCGGCTGCGCCACTCACGGACCTCCGCGACGACGTCCTCCGGTCCGGCGAGGCAGCAGCCGGCCAGCGCGCCGATGCCCTTGTAGAAGCTGACGTAGGTCGTGTCGAACAGCGCCGTGATCTCGGGCAGCGGGCGGTCGTAGCCCGCGCTCGCCTCCCACAGCCGCGCACCGTCGAGGTGCACGGCGGCGCCGGTGTCCCGCGCCCAGGAGGCCTGCGCGACGAGGTCGTCCCAGTCCGGGAGCTGCCCGCCGAGGTCGCGCTGGGGGAGCTCGAGCACCAGCGCCGCGGCGGGCTCGGCCACCGCCGTCAGGTCGGCGAGCGCGATCAGCCGCTGGCGGTCGCCGACGGGGCGCCCGATCAGGTCGTGCAGGCGCTCGAGCGCCCGGCCCTCGTGCACGTCGAGGTGGCACTGCGGGTGGAACAGCACCGTGCGCCGCCCGCGGCGGGCCGCGTGAACCCGCAGGACGGCCTGCTGCGCCATGGTGCCGCTCGGGAGGTAGGCCGCGGCCGGCTGGCCGAGCAGCCCGGCGACCTCGGCCTCGAGCTCGGTGACGACGCCACCGGCGCCGTAGCGGTCGAGCTGGGTGTCGCCGGGGATCGTCGCGAGCAGGTCGGCGGCGCGGACGGAGCCGTGGCCGCCCAGCGCCCGCTCGCAGGTGCTGCGCAGGGTCTCGATGTCGTCCACCGCCGCAGTCTGGCCGGTGCGGCCCGGCGGGGCGGTGGCGCCCCGCCGGACCGGTCCGTCAGCGCGTGAGGCCGTCGAGCAGCGCGGCGTTGAACTCCACGGCGTGCGAGGTGGTGATGCCGTGTGGCTCCACGGGGTCAGGGGTGGGTCGGACCTCCGGGCAACCCCGGCCGGCGCTCCGGCGTTCCCTCAGCGCCGGAGCCGGGCCGCCGTGAGAGCGAGCGGCAGCGCGGTGGCCGCCGCGGCGGCCCCGGCGAACAGCTCGTCGCCGATGAACGGCACGAAGACGGTCGACAGGAGCAGGGCGCCGAGCACGGCCAGCTGCGCCCCGGCCCGCACGAGCAGCCGCCGCCACGAG
>JBKJQM010000031.1:0-2801 GCA_046594005.1 Mycobacteriales bacterium | reverse complement strand
TCGCGCAGCGCGGTGCGCCACCTCGAGATCGTCCACCTGGCGCCGAACCGCCTGCTGCTCGTGCTGATCACCGACACCGGTCGCGTCGAGCAGCGCGTCGTCGAGCTGCCCTCGACGCTGACCGAGGACGAGGTGTCGGTGCTGCGGCAGGCCTTCGGCAGCCGGCTGCACGGCGCGCGCCTCGTCGACGTCCCGGCGGCGCTGTCCGACCTGCCGGACGCGGCGCCGCCCGCGATCCGGCCGGTGCTCACCAGCGTCATGTCCGTCGTGCTCGAGACGTTGGTCGACCAGCCGGAGGAGCGCATCGCCCTCGCGGGCACGGCGAACCTCACCCGGCACGTCCTGGACTTCCCGCAGACCATCCGACCGGTCCTCGAGGCGCTGGAGGAGCAGGTCGTCCTGCTCAAGCTGCTCGGGGAGGTCAACGACCCGACCACCGTGCACGTCAAGATCGGCGAGGAGAACAGCGTGGAGGGACTGCGGTCCACCTCCGTGGTGACGATGGGGTACGGCCCCGACGGCAGCGCGTACGGCGGCCTCGGCGTCGTCGGGCCCACCCGCATGGACTACGCGGGCAACATGGGCCAGGTGCGCGCGGTCGCGCGCTACGTCGGCGAGCTGCTGGCGGGGGCGTAGTGGCCGACTACTACGGCACGCTCGGCGTCGCGCAGGACGCGACGGACGACGAGCTCAAGAAGGCCTACCGCAAGCTCGCCCGGCAGCTGCACCCGGACGTCAACCCCGACCCGGAGGCGCAGGAGCGCTTCAAGGCGGTCACCGCGGCCTACGAGGTGCTGTCCGACCCGCAGAAGCGGCAGATCGTCGACCTCGGCGGCGATCCGCTGTCGAGCGGTCCGGGCAGCGCCGGCTCGCCCTTCACCGGCGGCTTCGGTGGTCTCGGCGACATCATGGACGCCTTCTTCGGCGGCGGTTCCGCACGCGGTCCGCGCAGCCGCGTCCGCCAGGGCGCCGACGCGCTCTTGCGCATCGAGTGCGACCTGTCGGAGACGGCGTTCGGGACCGAGCGCGAGCTCAGCCTCGAGACCGCGGTCGTCTGCTCCACGTGCACCGGTCAGGGCACCGCCCCCGGGACGCACCCGTCGGTGTGCGACACCTGCCAGGGCCGCGGCGAGGTCCAGCAGGTGCAGCGCTCGTTCCTCGGGCAGGTCATGACGACGCGCGCGTGCCCCCGCTGCGGTGGCCTCGGCTCGGTCATCGAGCACCCGTGCGGCGAGTGCAGTGGTGACGGTCGCGTGCGCGCGCGCCGCACGCTGACGGTCAAGGTCCCCGCGGGTGTGGAGACGGGCATGCGCATCCGGCTGTCCGGCGAGGGCGAGGTCGGCCCCGGCGGGGGTCCGGCCGGCGACCTCTACGTCGAGATCGTCGAGCGGGCGCACCCGGTGTTCACCCGCGACGGCGACGACCTGCACTGCACGATCTCGCTGCCGATGACGGCTGCCGCCCTCGGTACGACGATCCCGCTGACGACGCTGGACGGCGAGGAGGAGCTCGACATCCACGCCGGGACCCAGCCGGACGAGGTCATGGTCCTGCGCGCCCGCGGCGTGCCGCACCTGCGGGCCAGCGGCCGCGGCGACCTGCACGTCCACCTCGACGTGCAGGTGCCGACCAAGCTGGACCAGAAGCAGGAGGACCTGCTGCGCGACCTCGCCCGGCTGCGCGGCGAGGAGCGTCCCGGGATCTCCGGCAAGGGCGGGCTGTTCGGGCGCCGCAAGCGGTGAGCACACCCGGGTGACGGCGGCGCTCTTCCTCTGCGACGACCTGTCCGACGACGTCCTGGTCCTGACGGGCACCGAGGGGCACCACGCCGCCACCGTGCGCCGGGTGGGGGTCGGCGAGCGGGTCGACCTCGCCGACGGCCGCGGTACGCGCGCGCACTGCACCGTGCTGTCGCTCGGGCACGACACGGTCGAGCTGCGGGTGGACGCGCGGGTCGTCGAGCCGAGGCCGGCGCCGTGGCTGGTGCTCGTGCAGGCCATCGCGAAGGGCGACCGCGGAGAGCTCGCCGTCGAGCTGGCCACCGAGGTCGGGGTGGACGAGGTGGTGCCCTGGGCGGCGTCCCGCTGCATCGTCAAGTGGGAGGGACCGCGCGGCGCCAAGGCCCTCGGCCGCTGGCGGTCCACGGCCCGTGAGGCGGGCAAGCAGAGCCGGCGCGCGCGGCACCCTGTCGTGGGGGAGCAGGTCGACCTGGACGGGCTGGTCGAACGGGCCGCCGGCGCGACCGTCCTCGTGCTGCACGAGCAGGCCGACGTGCCGCTGGCCACGGTCGACCTGCCGCAGGACGGTGAGGTGCTGCTGGTCGTCGGACCCGAGGGCGGGATCACCGACAAGGAGCTGGCGCGACTGACCGCGGCCGGAGCCACGACGGTCCGGCTGGGCAGCAGCGTCCTGCGCACCTCGACCGCCGGAGCGGCGGCCGCCTCGGTGGTCAGCGCGCGCACGTCCCGCTGGTCCTGAGCGACACGCCCCCTCGGACGCACCCCGGCCCCTACGATCGCGCCGTGCCCGCCCGGACCCCCCTGCGACGCCGACGGGCGATGACCGCAGGAGCGCTCACGGCCCTCGCCGTCCTGGGGGCCGGGTCGCCCGCAGTGGGCCAGGAGGCCTCCCCGGAGCCGTCGCCCACGCGCACTCCGGAGCGCCTGTTCCCGTCGGTCGTCCCAGAGCCCTCGGTCGAGGCGTCCCCGTCGGCCGCACCCGAGCCGACCCGCACCGCGGCCCCTACGCCGACCCGCGCGCGGCGGCCGTCGCCGACCGCGTTGCCCCTGGTGACCGCCGTC
>JBKJQM010000524.1:0-7264 GCA_046594005.1 Mycobacteriales bacterium | reverse complement strand
GACGCTAGGTGAGACGTCTGACAACCCGGTTTCTCACCGGCGCCGGTCAGCGCACCGGGTCCAGCAGCAACAGGTCGTACGACGTCATCCCGTCGACCGCCAGGTCGGCCAGCACCTCGCCCAGCACCGGCGTGAGCTTGAAGCCGTGCCCGGAGAAGCCGCAGGCGACGACGACCGACGGGTGTGAAGGGTGCAGGCCCACGACCGGGTCGTGGGTGGGCGTCATAGTGTAGGTGCAGGCCACCGAGCGCAGCACCCGGTCGCCGAGACCCGGCAGCAGCGGGGACAGCAGCTCGGCCACCTCGGCGGTCGTCCACGCGTCCGGGAGCCGGACGGTGCTGTGGTGGACGGCCGCCTTGACGCCGCCGCGCTCCCCCGCGGCAGCGGGCGCCCCGTACACCGCCGTGCCGTCGGCGCGCTCCCAGATCCACACGGGCAGGGAAGCGAAAGCGCCTGCACCGCCGGGCGGGTCGAACCAGTGCATGGTCCGCGGCTGGACCGTCAGCGGCACCGGGAGGTCGGGCAGCAGCTCGGGAGCCCAGCCGCCGGGCGCGAGCACGAGCGCGCCGGCGTCGTACGTCCCGGCAGTCGTCGTGACGCGCACCCCTGCCGGGCCTGCGGTCCACGACAGGACCTGCTCCTCGTGGTGGAGGTCTGCGCCGGCCCGTGCGGCCCGCTCGAGCTGCGCGGCGACGGCAGCCTCGGGTGGTACCCAGCCGGCGTCGGCCTCGTAGAGGGCCACCGTCCCGCCCGGCGGCGTCATCATCGGGAACCGCCTCGTCACCTCCGCGCCGTCCAGCAGCTCGTGCGGCAGGTCCCACCGCTCCGCCGTGGCACGACTTCCCTCGAGCACGAGACTGCCTGGTGCGCCGAGGAAGAGGCCGCCGGTGCGGGTCAGCAGCCCCAGCTCGTCCCACAGCTCGTACGCCCTGCGCAGCAGCGGGACGTAGGCCGCACCCTCGAAGTACGCGGTCCGGACGATGCGCGTCTCGCCGTGGCTCGCGCCCTGGTCGTGGACCGGCGGATGACGGTCCAGCCCCAGGACTCGCTTCCCTCGGCGGGCGAGCACCGCCGCCGCGGCGCTGCCGACACCGCCGAGGCCGACGACCACGACGTCGTGCGTCACAGCCGCTCGAGCGCCTCGCGCAGCGCCTCGCAGGCGGCCGACGTCGGGTCGAGGTGCTCGAAGTGCCCGCCTTCGAAGCGGACCAGCGACGCATCGGAACCCGCTGCTGCGACGTAGGTCTCGCTCTGGCTGATCGGCACGAGGTCGTCACCGGGAGCGTGCACGCACACCGTCGGCACCCCGGTGGGGAGCAGCGCCAGCGGGTCGGCCGCGGCGTAGCGGTCCGGGACCTGGTCGGGGTCCCCGCCGAGCAGCGCCTGCACCGCCCCTCCGCCGAGACCGAGCCGCGCACCGTCGGCGAGCGCTGCGACCGGCGCCTGGGCGACGACGAGAACGGGCGCCGGCAGGGCAGTTTCGGCGCCGGGCGCCCCGGGCGCCAGGTTCTTCCGCGAGGCGAGCCACAGCGCGAGGTGGCCCCCGGCGGAGTGGCCGACGGTGGCGATGCGTGCCCGGTCGACGCGGTCGGCGTACCGCCCGGTCGCCAGGTGGTCGTACGCCGCCGCCACGTCCGTCAGCGTCGCCGGCCAGGGGTCGGAGGACGGGCGGTAGTCGACGTTCCAGACGAGGAAGCCGCGGCCGGCCAGGTCGGCAGCCACCGCGTCCTCGAGGGTGAGGTCGTAGCTGCTGCGCCAGTAGCCGCCGTGGACCAGGACGACGGTCGGCAGCGGCCCGGTCGCCGGGTCCGGCGGCACCCACCACTCGCCGCGCTGGCGGGGGTGGTCGCCGTAGGTCTCGCGCAACCGGGTCGTCCCCTCCGCCACACGCGCGCGCGGCGCCGGACTGCCCAGCCCTCGCACGGCGGCCCCGAGACCGGCGGCGCCCGCTCCGAGGGCGCCGAGCAGACCCAGTGCCCTGCGCCGCGTCATCACGCGGCAACCCTAGAGGGAGAGCACCGTCTAGTCGTGCTCGCCGACCGGGCCGACGTACCACCAGCGGCCGAGCTCGCGCACGAACACGCTGCGCTCCTCGACCACCCCGCCGAGGTAGGACGCCCGGAAGTGCACCCTCCCGCGGGAGTCGAGCAGCCCTCCCTCGGCCTCGACCACCTCCAGCCCGAGCCAGCGCACCCCGGGGTCGGTCTGCAGGTCGTCGGGCCGGGTGACCGGGTGCCAGGTGGTGAGCAGGTACGCGCCGTCGCCGACGACGAAAGCGCTGTAGCGCGAGCGCATCAGCCGCTCCGCTGTGGGGGCGACGGCCTCACCGCGGTGGAAGCGGCCGCAGCACTGCTCGTAGGGCTCGGGCAGCCCGCAGGGGCAGATCACGAGCTCAGCAGCGGGATGCGGAGCTCGTCGTCGGTGAGAGCGCCGTGCTGACCGCGCAGCGCGGAGAAGCCGGGCTCGGCGAGACGGCGCACCAGGGCAACGTCCCCGGTCGCGATCGCGACGACGTCGCCGATGCGCGCGGCAGCCTGCGGCTCGACCACCGGTCCGAACAGCCCGGCGGCCACGGCGTCGGCCCGGCTGCCGACCCACATCCGGTCGCCCAGCTCGGCAGCCCAGCGGGCCAGCACCTCGGCCTCCGCGCCCGGGACGGCGTGGACGTGCCGCGCCCTCGGCTCCCCCGCGACCGCCCGCACGCCCTCCGACAGCACCTCGCTGCTCTCCACGTCGATGCGCGCGTCGTCGCCGACGTCGACCATCCCGTGGTCAGCGGTGACGTGCAGGACGGCGTCCGCGGGCAGCCGCCCGGCGAGCTCCTCGGCGAACCGGTCGACCAGTCGCAGCTGCGCCCGCCAGGCGTCGCTGTCCACGCCCCGTACGTGGCCGGTGAGGTCGAGGTCCGGGGTGTAGACGTAGACCAGGCTCCGGGCGCCGGCGCGGCTGCCTGCCGCTGCGCTCGCGATCGCGTCGCCCGGGGTGACCGAGCCGCGGTAGGTCCCTCCCCGCAGCACCGCCCGCGTCAGGCCCGTGCCCTCGAAGTGCGCCGGCGAGGCGACCGTGACCTCGACGCCCGCAGCCGCTGCCCGCTCCATCACGGTCGGCCGCGGCTGGACGACCTCCGGGACGAGCCGGTCCCGCAGATCGACTCCCCCGACCACCGGCTTCCAGGCCAACCAGCCCACGACGGCGTCGACCTCCTCGACCCACGACGTGTAGCCCGGCAGCCCGTGCTCACCGGGCGGCAGGCCGGTCCCGAAGGACGCCAGGCTCGTGACGGTCGTGGCCGGGAAGCCGGCGGTCAGCGGCCGGGACGTCAGCGACGACAGGTACGGCGCCTCGTCCGCGTGCCGCTCGAGCAGCGCCATGCCGAGGCCGTCGACCAGCAGGACGACGGCCCGGGTCGTGGCCGGCAGGGTCAGGGCGTTCGGCTCGCCGGCGACGCCGAGCGACGCCAGCACCGAGGGCATCAGGTCGGACAGCGCGCTGCGCCCGTACGCAGGAAGGGCCTGCGGGAAGGGCTCAACCACGAGAAGCGCGTTCCAGCGAGACGGCCTTGCGCATCGCGCGCCGGCCGCGCCGGGCGTCACGCGCCTCGCCGTACGCCGCCGCCAGTCGCCACCAGCGTCGCCAGTCGTCCGGCGACTGCTCGACCTCGACCTTGCGGGCCTCGAAGATGCTGTCGGCGTCGGCCTTCTCGAGCCGGCCGCTGGCCAGCCGGGTGATGCCGGGCGGGTCGTACGGCAGTGCGCCCTCCGCCTCAAGCACCTTCGCGAGGCGGGCGCTGTCCATGCCGAGCTTGATCTCGCCGATCACCAGGGCGACGCCGACGACGACGAGCAGCAGCACGCCGACGCCCACGCCGACCTCGACGACGTCGCCGCTGGCCAGCAGCGAGACACCGGTCGTGGCCATCGCGCCGCTGACCATGAGCATCACCAGGACGGTGAAGGCCGCCCCGACCTTGCCGGCCACTAGCGGTCGAGCCCCGTCACAGGTCCAGCAGGTGCTCGAGACCCACCGTCAGGCCGGGACGGGTGGCGATCTCGCGGACGCCCAGCAGGACGCCCGGCATGAAGGAGGCGCGGTCGTAACTGTCGTGCCGGATGGTCAGGCTCTCGCCGGCGCCGCCGAGCAGCACCTCCTGGTGCGCGACGAGGCCGGCCAGGCGCACGGCATGCACCCGTACGCCTGCGACGTCCGCTCCCCGTGCCCCGTCGAGGGCAGTGGTGGTCGCGTCCGGCATCGGCTCCATGCCGCGCCGCGCCTCGGCGACCATCTCCGCGGTGCGCCGCGCGGTGCCCGAGGGGGCGTCGACCTTCCTCGCGTGGTGCAGCTCGACGATCTCGACGGAGTCGAACCAGCGGGCTGCCTGTGCGGCGAACTGCATCATCAGGACGGCGGCGATGCCGAAGTTCGGAGCGACCAGGACCCCCACCGTCGAGCCCTCCAGCAGCGTCCGGAGCTCGGCCAGGCGGGCCTCGTCGAACCCGGTGGTGCCGACCACCGCGTGCACGCCCGCCTCGATGCAGCCGCGCAGGTTGTCCATGACCGCATCGGGATGGGTGAAGTCGACGGCGACGTCGGCGCCCGCCAGGTCGAGGTCGTCGCCGACGTCGAGCGCGGCCGCCAGCTCCAGGTCGTCGGCGGCCTCGACCGCACGCACAACCTCCGCGCCCATCCGGCCCTTCGCACCCAGCACGGTCACGCGTGTCATCGACTGATCGCCTTCTCGAGGTCGGCCTTGCCGTACGGCCCGATGACCGCCAGGGACAGGGGACGCGTCAGGACGTCGCGCGCGACCTGGCGCACGTCGTCCGGGGTGACCGCGCCGATGCGGGCCAGCACCTGGTCGGGGCTGAGCACCTCGCCGTGCACGAGCTCGGCCTTGCCGAGGCGGCTCATCCGCGAGCCGGTGTCCTCGAGCCCGAGGACCATCTGGCCGCGCAGGTTGCCCTGGCTGCGGGCGACCTCCTCGTCGCGCACGCCGTGCTCGGCGATGTCCGCGAGCTCCTCGCGCACGAGGCGCAGGACCTGGCCGACCTTGCCGGGGGCGCAGCCGGCGTAGACGCCGAACAGGCCGGTGTCGGAGTGCGCGTCGGTGTAGCTGTAGACGGAGTACGCGAGACCGCGCTCCTCGCGCACGCTCTGGAACAGCCGGCTCGACATGCCGCCGCCGAGGGCACCGGACAGCACCGACAGCGCGAACCGCTGCGGGTCGTCGCGCCGGTGAGCGGTCGTGCCCAGCACGAGGTTGGCCTGACCGGTGCGCCGTGGGACGTGGGCGACCCGTGCGTGTGCCTTGGGGGCGCGGGCGGTCGAGCGCAGGGGCGCCGGCTCGGCATGCCCGACGAGCAGCGGTGCGAAGGCCTCCTCGACCAGCCGGACCAGGACGTCGTGGTCGACCGCGCCCGACGCCGAGACGACCATGTGCGGCAGGTCGTAGCGGGAGCGGTAGAAGCGGTCGATCGAGGCGCGGGACAGGCCCTCGATGCTCTCGACGCTGCCGATGACGTTGCGACCCAAGGGCGTCTCGCCCCAGAGGGCCTCGGCGAACGTGTCGTGCACGACGTCGCCCGGGTCGTCGTCGTGCATGGCGATCTCCTCGAGGATCACGCCGCGCTCGACCTCGACGTCCTCGGGGGTGACCAGCGAGGACGTCAGCAGGTCGCTCATCACGTCGACCGCGAGCGGCAGGTCGTCGTCGAGGACCCGCGCGTAGTAGCAGGTGTACTCCTTGGCGGTGAAGGCGTTCATCTCGCCGCCCACGGCGTCCAGCCGGGAGGAGATCTCCAGCGCCGTACGCCGCGTCGTGCCCTTGAACAGCAGGTGCTCGAGGAAGTGCGAGGCGCCGTGCAGCGCCGGCCGCTCGTCGCGACTGCCGACGGCGACCCAGATCCCGAACGCGACAGACCGCACGCCCGGCACCTGCTCCGTGACGACACGGAGCCCTCCCGGCAGGACCGAGCGGCGCACCGTCTCCGGTGCTCCGCCCGACCCGGTCGCCGGGAGGGCTCGCGTGCGAGATGCCAACGGTTACTCGGCGGCAGCCGGCTCGGCGGCAGCGTCCGCGTCGTTCTGCACCGGGACGAGGCTGATCTTGCCGCGCTGGTCGATCTCCTGGATCTCGACCTGCAGCTTGTCGCCGACGTTGACGACGTCCTCGACCTTGCCGATGCGCTTGCCGTTGCCCAGCTTGCTGATGTGGACGAGGCCGTCCTTGCCGGGCGTCAGGCTGACGAACGCGCCGAACGCGGCGGTCTTGACGACCGTGCCAAGGAAGCGCTCCCCGGCCTTCGGCATGGTCGGGTTGGCGATCATGTTGATGGTCGCCAGGGCCGCCTCGGCGGAGGGGCCGTCGACCGCGCCGATGTAGATCGTGCCGTCGTCCTCGACGGTGATGTCCGCCCCGGTGTCGGCCTGGATCTGGTTGATCATCTTGCCCTTCGGGCCGATGACCTCGCCGATCTTGTCGACCGGGATCTTGACCGACAGGACCCGCGGCGAGAACGGGCTCATCTCGTCGGGCTCGTCGATCGCCTCGCCCATGACCTCGAGGATCGCGAGGCGGGCGGTGCGGGCCTGCTGGAGGGCGCTGGCGAGCACCGAGCTCGGGATGCCGTCGAGCTTGGTGTCGAGCTGGAGCGCGGTCACGAACTCCTTGGTGCCGGCGACCTTGAAGTCCATGTCGCCGAACGCGTCCTCGGCGCCGAGGATGTCGGTGAGCGTGGCGTACTCGCCACCCTCGTAGACCAGGCCCATCGCGATGCCCGCGACCGGCGCCTTGAGGGGCACACCGGCGTTGAGCAGCGACATCGTGCTGGCGCAGACCGAGCCCATCGACGTCGAGCCGTTGGAGCTCAGCGCCTCGGAGACCTGGCGGATGGCGTACGGGAAGTCCGCACGGCTCGGGAGCACCGGCAGCAGGGCGCGCTCGGCGAGCGCACCGTGGCCGATCTCGCGGCGCTTC
Organism: Mycobacteriales bacterium; assembly: GCA_046594005.1. Lineage (GTDB taxonomy): Bacteria > Actinomycetota > Actinomycetes > Mycobacteriales > SCTD01 > SCTD01. Next base: position 291 of record JBKJQM010000524.1, on the reverse strand, counting down.
GGGGAGCCGACGCGACCGGTCTCGCCGGTGGAGTACGGCGGGAAGTTGTAGTGGTGCATGTAGCGCTTGCGGTTCTCCGGGTTGAGCGTGTCGACCATCTGCTCCATGCGGAGCATGTTCAGCGTGGTGACGCCCAGGATCTGGGTCTCACCGCGCTCGAACAGCGCCGAGCCGTGGACGCGCGGCAGGACCTCGACCTCGGCGGAGAGCTGGCGGATGTCCTCGAGGCCACGGCCGTCGATGCGGACCTTGTCCTTGACGATCCGGCGGCGCACGACCGACTTGGTCAGG
>JBKJQM010000364.1:0-11878 GCA_046594005.1 Mycobacteriales bacterium | reverse complement strand
GCAGCAGCCCGCGCAGGTGCTCGGCCGCCGCCGTCTCGGCAGACGACCGGCAAGCGACCCGCGCGTTCGCGAGCGTCCCGTAGACCCCGAGCGGGGCCTGGGCCGCCACGAGCCGCGCGATCTCCACCGCCCGCTCGAGCTGCTGCCCGGCCGGCACGACCTCCTGCGCGAGGCCGATGCGCAGGGCCTCCGCTGCGCCGAACTCCTCGCCAGTCAGCAGGAACCGCATGGCGTTGCCCCAGCCGAGCTGGGCCGGTGCGCGCAGCGTCGCGCCGCCGAAGGGCAGGATCCCGCGACCGACCTCGAGCTGCCGGCACCGCACGTCGTCGGCCGCGACGACGACGTCGCTGGCCAGGGCGAGCTCGATGGACAGCGTGAAGGCGATGCCCTGCACCGCCATCACGACCGGCTTCGGGACGGGCGGTCCCCACAGGCCGAACGGGTCGTACGTGCTCGCGCCCGACAGCACCGCCGGCCCGTTCGCCTGGACCGCCGGCAGCACCTCGGCCAGGTCGAGCCCTGCGGAGAAGTGGTCGCCGTGACCGAAGACGACGCCCACCCGTACGTCGTCGTCGGCGGCGAGCCGGTCGTACGCCTGCGCCACCTCGGCGATGACGTCGAGGTTCCAGGCGTTGCGCTTCGCGGCGCGGTCGACGCCGATGAGCAGCACGTGCCCGTCGGCCTCGACCGTCACGCTGCCACTCGCGCTCGCCTTCGCAGCGGTCGTCATGCCGACGCAGCCGAAGTCGCGGACCACAGGGCGGCCGGGGCGTGCGCCGGCACCAGCGGGTTCTTCGGCACCACCGGCTGCACCCGGACGTACGTCGAGCCGAGCGACGGGCGGGTGTCCGCCTCGCCGCGGTTCGGCCACAGCGACAGCGCCCGCTCGGCCTGCGCCGTGATGGTCAGCGACGGGTTGACGCCGAGGTTCGCCGAGATGGCCGCGCCGTCCACGACGTGCAGCCCCTCGTGGCCGTAGACCCGGTGGTACGGGTCGACGACGCCGGTCGCCGCCGAGTCGCCGATGACCGCACCCCCCAGGAAGTGCGCCGTCATCGGGATGTTCGCGAGCTCCCCGAGCGTGCCGCCGGGCTCGCCGCCGATCTTCGTCGCGATCCGCCGGACCGCGTCGTTCGCGACCGGGATCCACGACGGGTTCGGGGCTCCGTGGCCCTGCCGGCTGGTGAGCCGGCCGCCGCGGCGGTAGGTCGTGATCGAGTTGTCGAGGGTCTGCATGACCAGCGCGATGATCGTGCGCTCGGACCAGCGGTACGGCGCGAGCGCGCGCAGCTTCAGCGGGTGCCGGGCCATCTCGATCAGCGCCTTCACCCAGCGCGGCGTACGACCACCGCCGTCGGTGAGCACGGTCTGCAGCAGCGCCATCATGTTGCTGCCCTTGCCGTACCGCACCGGCTCGATGTGCGTCACGTCGTCCGGGTGGAACGAGCTGGTGATGGCGACGCCCTGCGAGAAGTCCTGCGTCACCGTGGTGGTCGCGGCGCCGAGCAGCGCCTCGGAGTTGGTGCGGGTGAGGACGCCGAGGCGGTCGCTGACACGCGGCAGGACGCCGCGGTCCTTCATGCGGTGCAGCAGCTTCTGGGTGCCGAGGGTGCCGGCGGCGAGCACGACCTGGTCGGCGTGCAGCACGCGTCGGCGGCCGAGCCCGCGGTTGCCCGTCGGGCGGACCGTGACGGCGTAGCCGCCTTCGGGCTTCGGTCGCACCTCGGTGACGGTCGTGTCGGGAAGGACGTTCGCGCCGCCCTTCTCGGCCAGGTGCAGGTAGTTCTTGACCAGCGTGTTCTTGGCGCCGACGCGGCAGCCGGTCATGCACGAGCCGCACTGGGTGCAGCCGGTGCGCTCGGGTCCGGCGCCGCCGAAGAACGGGTCGGCGACCGTACGGCCCGGCTGGTCACCGAAGAAGACGCCGACCGGGGTGAGGGCGAACGTGTGCCCCGCGCCCATGTCCTGCGCGACCGACCGCATCACCTCGTCGGAGGGGGTGACCGTCGTGTTCTGCGTGACGCCGAGCATGCGGCGCGCCTGGTCGTACCAGGGGTCGAGCTCGTCCTTCCAGTCCGTGATGTGGCCCCACTGCGCGTCGCGGTAGAACGGCCCGGAGGGCTGGTAGAGCGTGTTCGCGTAGTTCAGCGACCCGCCCCCGACACCGGCACCGGCGAGCACCACGACCTTGCCGACCTTGGTGATGCGCTGGATGCCGCGCAGCCCGAGGGCCGGCGCCCAGATGAACTTCTTCAGGTCCCACGAGGTCTTCGGCAGGTCCTCGTCGGCGAAGCGTCGGCCGGCCTCGAGGACGCCGACGCGGTAGCCCTTCTCGACGAGCCGCAGCGCCGAGACGCTGCCGCCGAATCCGGAGCCGACGACGAGCACGTCCCAGTGTTCGAAAGCGTGGTCACTCATGCCACGAGTGTGGCGCACGCGCGCGACGGGGCGGCCGGCTGCTCAGCCGGGTGGCCGCGGTGGTCGCCACATGGGGTAGAGCGACGGTGCGTCCAGGACCGCGATCTCCCCGGTCGTGACGAAGCCGTGGCGCTCGTACAGGCGCTGGTTGTCGGGACACGACGCCTCGAGGTACGCCGGGGCGCCGTCCGCGTCGACGCGGGCGAGCGCCGCGGCCAGCAGCGACGAGCCCACCCCCGTCCCCTGGCGATCGGGGTCGACGCCCATGAACGCCAGGTACCAGCTCGGCTCAGCCGGGTGCTCGGCGTCCTGGGCCTGCGCGAGCGCTCCCATGCGCGCGGCGCTCGACGCATCGCCGGCGGTCGCGGCCACCCGGGCACCGAGGTCCCCGGCGGGGTCGACGGGACCGCACCCGGGTGGGAGCCAGAGGGCTGCGCCCGCGGCCCCGGCGGCGATCTGGACGGCGCCGTGCGGCGCGCAGGCACGTGCGAACAGGTCGAAGAAGGCGCCCGCGCTGGTGCGGCGCTGGTCGTCGTCGGGCTCCACCCAGCGGTAGATCCGGTCGTCGAAGAAGGCACGGGCGAGGACTGCTGCGACACGGGTGACGTCGGCGTCCCCCGCGATGCGCACCTCAGACGTCGCCATGTCCGCCATCCTGCACGCCGTCCTCCACGAAGGTCCGCGCCACGTACCGCGCGCGGCAGGGCTGCGCCGACCGGGCCACCCCGCCGATCTGCCGCGCTCGTGGGGCCGCGCCGGTGAACCGCGGCTCGAGGTCGAGCGCGTCCACCAGCGCCTGCACCGCCAGGCAGATGGTCGTGTTGCTGAAGCGGCCGGCCGGGCAGGTGTGGGCGCCGTGGCCGTACGTGCTGACCAGCTCCTTCGACGCGAGCGGGATGGCCCTGTCGAGGACGCGTCCGCTGTAGTGGCCGGGGTCGAACCGGTCGAGCCCCGGCGCCGCGGTCGTGTTGAGCACCGAGAGCATCGTGGTGACGAAGGCGCCCACCGGGACGGCGTACTCCTGCCCGCCGCTGTCCACCGTCACAGGGCGGACCACCTGTCGCAGGGTGAGCGAGCGCTGCGCCATCCGGATCGACTCGTTGGCGACGCTCTCCAGCAGGGCGGCGTCGCCGTCGCGGACCCGCTGCAGCAGCTCGGGGCGCAGCAGCAGGTTGACCAGCGTCCAGGCCAGGGCTGCGTACATGTTCGACTGCGAACCCAGGTGGATGAGCACGACGTCGCGGGCCGCCAGCACCAGCGCCTCGGCCTCGGGCTTGTCGGCGTACGAGTCGACGACCTGCTCCAGGTAGTCGCCCGTCCCGCGGCCGCCGCGCTCGGCCCAGATCTCCGCGACGATGCCCTCGATCGCGGTCAATGCCGCGACCTCCCGGCGGTAGCGGGTCAGCCGGGTGCGGAACGCCTGGCCAGGGCGCACGAACGCCTCGGCGGCGTCGAGCTGCTCGAGCAGCGGGACGAGGCGGTCGAGGTAGCGCGGCTCGCTGGCCTCCTCGCACATCCACGACGCCAGCCCCATCCTGTGGGCGAGCCGCTTGGCCTCGGCGAACAGCTCCACCTCTCCCCGCTCGCCCAGCACCTGGAGCTCCACGTCGACCGCCCGGCGCAGGTTGGCGAGGTAGCGCTGGACGTCGTCGGTCTTGAACAGCGTGTGCGGACCGTTGCGCAGACCGCTGAACAGCTGCTCCGGGACCTTCAGACGCAGCAGCGTGTAGCTCGCCAGCCCGAAGCTGCCCTTGTGCTCGGGCAGGGCGTACAGCGAGCGCACCCCGTCGGGCGAGAAGACGCAGAACAGCCGGTAGCCGAAGGCGTCGACGACGAACGTGTCCCCGAGCTCGGCCCGGGCGCGGGTCAGGAAGCGGGTCGGGTCGCGCAGCAGCGCCAGCCCCGAGCCGACCCACGGCAGGCGCCCCGGGGCGCGCGGCGGCTCGGGGGTGATCGCGGGTGCAGCGGCGATGGCGGGCGGCCTCTCGGAGGGCGGCTGCCGATCTTGTCCGGTCGCCGCGGAAGCGTCCAGCACGACGAAGGCCGCCCCCTGCTCGGGAGCGGCCGTCTCGTACGTCGTGCTGGTGCGCGAGGGGGGAGTTGAACCCCCACGTCCTTTCGGACACACGGACCTGAACCGTGCGCGTCTGCCATTCCGCCACTCGCGCGAGTGCGACCAGCAGGCTAGCACCGGCGCAGGTCGGCGCCCGGGTCGTCGACGGGTGGTGGACAGGGCCCGCGAGCAGCGCGGATACGATCACCGAGACAGGGAAGGGGAACCGGCGTGGGAGTGCTGCAGCGCTTCGAGCGTCGGCTCGAAGGCCTGGTCGAGGGCGCGTTCGCCCGTGTCTTCGGGGGCAACGTCCAGCCGGTCGAGGTGGCCGCCGCGCTCCAGCGCGAAGCCGCCGACCGCAAGCAGGTGGTGGCCGCCGGGCGGGTCCTCGTGCCCAACACCTACGTCGTCGAGCTGAGCACCGCCGACCTCGAGCGGTTCGCCGAGTGGGACGCGCAGCTGCGCCGCGAGCTGGCCGACATGGTCAAGGAGCACGCCGACGACCAGGGCTGGTCCTTCGTCGGCGACGTGACCGTGGCCTTCGCCGAGCGGGAGGACCTCGACACCGGGGTGTTCAAGGTGCGCAGCAGCGTGCTGGCCGCCGAGGTCCCGAGCCACCGCACCACCGGCACCGGCCGGCCGCGACTGCTCCTCCCGGGGGTGGCAGGCGCTCCCGAGCGGGTCGTCCTGCTGACCCGCCCGGTGACGGTGGTCGGCCGCGGCAGCGAGGCCGACCTGCGCCTGGCCGACACCGGCGTCTCCCGGGCGCACGCCGAGCTGCGGATCGAGCGCGGCGGCACGCGCGTGGTCGACCTGTCCTCCACCAACGGCACCCTCGTCAACGGCCGCCGGGTGGCAGAGGCCGAGCTCGCGGACGGCGACCGGCTCGACATCGGCGCGACGACGCTCGTCTACCGGTCGGAGGCCTGATGGGCAGCACCCTGGTCGTGGCCGCCGTGAAGTACGGCCTGCTCGCCCTGCTCTGGCTGTTCGTGATCGCGGCCTTCCGCACCGTCCGCAGCGACCTGTTCGGCAGCAAGGCCGCCCGTACGCCGTCCGCCGCCGCGGGCGTCCCCGCCGCGGCCGCGCCCCGTACTCCCGCCGCCCCGCGCGCGACCGGCGCCAAGCAGGGCCGCAGCGCCGCCCGCAAGCTCGTCGTCACCGAGGGCGCGCTGGCCGGCACCACGATCAAGCTCGGCGACGCGCCGGTCTCGCTCGGCCGCGCCGACGACTCGACGCTGGTCATCACCGACGACTACGCCAGCAGCCGGCACGCGCGCCTGGTCCCCGGCGACGGCACCTGGCTGGTCGAGGACCTCGGCTCCACGAACGGCACCTACCTCGGCGACGCCAAGGTCGTGCGCCCGACTCCGGTGCCGCTGGGCTCCCCGATCCGCATCGGCAAGACCGTGCTCGAGCTGCGCCGGTGACGCTCGCCCTCCGCTTCGCCGCGCGCTCGCACACCGGGCTGCTCCGCGAGGGCAACGAGGACTCGGTCTACGCCGGGCCGCGGGTGCTCGCCGTCGCCGACGGCATGGGCGGTCACGCCGCGGGCGAGGTCGCCTCCGCCGTCGCCATCGCCGCGCTCGCCCCGCTCGACGAGGACGCTCCGGGCAACGACCTGCTCAGCGTCCTGCGCGAGCGGGCCGAGGCCGCCAACACCCACCTGCGGGACATGGTCTCCGGCGACCAGGCCCTCGACGGGATGGGCACGACGCTCACGGCGTTCCTGTTCGCCGGCAGCCGCCTCGGGATGCTGCACATCGGCGACTCGCGGGCGTACCTGCTGCGCGAGGGCGTCCTGTCCCAGATCACCCACGACCACACGCTGGTGCAGACGCTGGTCGACGAGGGCCGCATCAGCGAGGAGGAGGCGAGCAGCCATCCGCAGCGCTCCCTCATCACCCGCGCCCTCGACGGCCGGGACGGCATCGACCCCGACCTGTCCGTGCGCGAGGTCCGCTCCGGCGACCGCTACCTGCTCTGCACCGACGGCCTGACCGGTCCGGTCGGCCGGCTCGAGACGCTGCGGGAGGCGCTGCAGATCCCCGACCCGCAGGAGTCCTGCGACCGGCTGGTCCAGCTCGCCCTGCGAGGCGGCGGCCCGGACAACGTCACCGTGATCGTCGCCGACGTCGTCGACGCCAGCGGCCTGCGTCCCACCGCGCCGGTGGTCGCGGGCGCCGCCGCCGACTCGCCCCAGGCCCCGCCGGAGGGCGTCGCCGAGTCCTCCGCCGCACGGGCCCGCACCGCCGAGGGACGCGACGTCGACCCGGCCCCGCGCACGACGGCCGCTCCGGTCACGGACGACCGCAGCGGCCGCGGGCGGGGGCGCACCGTCCTGGTCGCCGCGCTGGTCCTCGGCCTGCTCGCGATCGGCGCCGGCACCGGCTTCGCGTACGTCCGCTCGCAGTTCTACGTCGGCGTCGACGGGCAGCAGGTCGCGGTCTACCGCGGCGTCACCGGCTCGGTCGCCGGCATGTCGCTGTCGAGCGTCGCCGCCCGTACCGAGCTGGCGACCGAGCGCCTCGACACGCTGGCCCGCTCGCGCGTCGAGCGCGGCATCGTCGCGAAGGACCGCTCCGACGCGCTGCAGATCGTGGCGCGCCTCGAGGACGGCTTCCCGCCGTGCACGCCCGCCGACGAGCTGCCGGCACCGGCCCCGTCCGCTGCGGCGTCACCGGTCCCGGCCGCGGCCGCGTCGGCCGCGCCCGCTGTCACGTCCGCCCCGACCCCCGCCGCCCCGACCCCCGCCGCGGCGCCCTCGCCGGCGACGGTCACCTGCCCCGGCGACGCCTCGTGAGCGCCCCGAGCGTCACGCCGCCTTCGAGGATGTCACCGGCCGCCCCGCCGCGGCGCGGCACCGAGCTGCTGCTCACCGTCTTCGCGGTGCTGGTCGCCGTCCTGGCGTACGCCGCCGTGGGTCTCGCCGTCGACGGCCGGCTCCCCTCGGGGACGCTCGGCTACGGCCTCGGCCTCGGCGTGCTGTTCCTCCTGGCGCACCTCGTGGTGCGCCGCGTCGCGCCGTACGCCGACCCGCTGATCCTCCCGTGCGTGGCGCTGCTCAACGGCCTGGGCCTGGTGATGATCCGGCGCCTGGACTTCGCCGCCGTCGAGAACGCCGTGCAGCGCGGGCGCTCGATCCCGGGGGCCGAGGCGCCGCGCCAGCTGATCTGGACCGCCGTCGGCGTCGCGCTGTTCATCGCCGTGCTCGTCGTCGTGCGCGACCACACGACGCTGCAGCGCTACACCTACACGGCCGCCGCGGCAGGCCTCGTGCTGCTGCTGCTGCCTGCGCTCCCGGTGCTCGGCCGCACCATCAACGGCGCCCGCCTGTGGATCCGCGTCGGGCCGTTCACCCTGCAGCCGAGCGAGGTCGCCAAGCTGCTGCTGATCCTGTTCTTCGCCGGCTACCTCGTGGCCAAGCGCGATGCGCTCTCGCTCGCCGGTCGCCGGGTGCTCGGCCTCGACCTGCCGCGCGCGCGCGACCTCGGCCCGGTGCTGCTCGCGTGGGCGGCCAGCCTCGCGGTGCTCATCCGCGGCAAGGACCTCGGCAGCTCGCTGCTGTTCTTCGCGATCTTCGTCGTGATGCTGTACGTCGCCACCGAGCGCACCAGCTGGCTGGCGATCGGCGTGGTGCTGTTCATGGGCGGCGCCTTCGTCGCGTACAAGCTGTTCGCCCACGTCCAGCGCCGCGTCGACACCTGGCTCGACCCGTTCGGCGACCCGGACCGCGGCGGGTTCCAGCTGGTGCAGTCGCTGTTCGGGTTCGGCACCGGAGGACTGTCCGGGACCGGTCTGGGCGAGGGGCGGCCGGGCACGGTCCCCTTCGCCAGCACCGACTTCATCATGGCCGCGATCGGCGAGGAGCTCGGCCTCATCGGCGTCATGGCCGTGCTGCTCGTCTTCGGTCTCATCGTCGAGCGCGGCCTGCGCGCAGCGCTGTCGGTGCGCGACTCGTTCGGCAAGCTGCTCGCCTGCGGGCTGTCGTTCTCCCTGGCGCTGCAGGTGTTCGTCATCGTCGGCGGCGTCACCGGTCTCATCCCGCTGACCGGCGTCACGCTGCCGTGGCTGTCCTACGGCGGGTCCTCGGTCGTCGCCAACTGGGCTCTGGTCGCGATCCTGCTGCGTGTCAGCGACGCCGCCCGCCGACCCGCTCCCGCACCCGTCACCCCGACCGTCGCCCGTGAGGCGCTGGCGTCGGCGGAGACCCAGGTCGTACGCCGGCCGTCGTCCCGGAACAGCTCGTGAACAAGCCGCTGCGCAAGGTCGCCGTCGCCTGCCTCGCCCTGTTCGGGCTGCTCATGCTCAACGCCAACTGGGTGCAGGTCGTCAAGGCCGACAGCTACCGCGACAACCCCCGCAACAGCCGCGTGCTGCTGCGCACCTACGAGCGCGAGCGCGGCGCGATCGCCGTCGTGCAGGCGGACGGCAGCGGCCGTACGGCGGTCGCCGAGTCCGAGCGCACCGACGGCCCGCTGACCTGGCTGCGCACGTACCCAGGTGGTCCGGCGTACGCGCACGTCACCGGTTACTACTCGCTCGTCTACGGCCGCACCGGACTCGAGCGCGCCCGCGACCGGCTGCTGTCCGGCGAGGACGACCAGCTGTTCGTCCGGCGGCTGTCGGACTACGTCACCGGCCGCGAGCCGCAGGGCGGCAACATCATCACCACGATCGACCCGGCGGCGCAGGAGGCGGCGTACGACGCCCTCGGCGACAACCGCGGCGCCGTCGTGGCGATCGACCCGCGCACCGGCGCCGTGCTCGCGATGGTCAGCAAGCCGTCGTTCGACCCGGCCAAGCTGAGCTCGTTCGACCCGGCCGAGATCCGGACCTACTACAAGCAGCTCAACGCGGCCACGTCCGACCCGCTGCTCAACCGGGCGATCAGCAAGACCTACCCGCCCGGCTCGACGTTCAAGGTCATCACGTCGGCCGCGGCGCTGGCCAACGGCGTGACGCCCACGACGCAGATCCCGTCGCCGACCGAGCTCGACCTCCCACTGACGACGGCGACGCTGAAGAACTTCGGCGGCGAGACCTGCGGCGGCGCGACGTCCACGCTGGCCGATGCGCTGCGGATCTCGTGCAACACCGCGTTCGGCTCGCTCGGCCTGTCGCTCGGCGCCGACAAGCTGCGTGACCAGGCCGAGGCGTTCGGCTTCGACGCCGACGACCTGCGCGTGCCGACGACGGTCGCGACGAGCAGGTTCCCCGAGGACCCGGACAAGCCGTCGACGGCGTTCTCCGCGATCGGGCAGTTCGACGTGCGCGTCACCCCGTTGCAGATGGCGATGGTCGCGGCCGGCGTCGCGAACGGCGGCGAGGTCATGAAGCCCTACCTGGTCCGCGAGGTGCAGGCGCCCGACCTGTCGCGCCTCGACCAGGCCGACCCCGAGGTCTACAAGCGCGCCGTCTCCGGTGACATCGCCGCCGAGCTGACGCGGATGATGGAGCTCGTCGTCTCGGACGGCACCGGCAAGGCGGCGCAGATCCCCGGTGTGCGCGTCGCCGGCAAGACGGGCACCGCGCAGCACGCCGCCGGCAAGCCGCCGCACGCCTGGTTCATCGGCTTCGCGCCGGCCGACGACCCGCAGGTCGCCGTCGCCGTCGTCATCGAGGACGGCGGGAGCCTGGGCTCCGAGGCCACCGGCGGCGCGCTGTCGGCGCCCGTCGCCAAGCGCGTGATGTCGGCGGTGCTGCGCCGATGACGAGCCGGCGATGACCTCGCCGCCCGCCCTCGGCGACGACCTGCTCGCCGACCGCTACCAGCTCGTCGAGCGCATCGCGACCGGTGGCATGGGCGAGGTCTGGCGCGCGCAGGACCTGCTGCTCGACCGCCCCGTCGCGGTCAAGACGCTGCGCGCGGAGTACGTCGACGACCCCGACTTCCGCGCCCGGTTCCGCAACGAGGCCCGCCACGCCGCCCGGCTCTCGCACGCCGGCATCGCCTCGGTCTACGACTTCGGCGAGCTGCCCGACCGGGCGTGGCTGGTGATGGAGCTGGTCGACGGCGAGCCGCTGTCCGGGCTGCTGCGCCGCGAGGGCACCCTGACTGCCGACCGTGCACTCGACGTCGTCGCGCAGACCGCGGCCGCGCTGCAGGTCGCGCACGACGCCGGGGTCGTGCACCGCGACGTCAAGCCCGGCAACCTGCTGGTGCGGCCGGACGGCGTCGTGAAGGTGACCGACTTCGGCATCGCGTCGGCGGGTGACGCCGTGCCGCTGACCCGCACCGGACAGGTCGTCGGGACCGCCTACTACCTCTCGCCCGAGCAGGCGAGCGGCCGGGCCGGGACGCCGGCGTCGGACCTCTACTCGCTCGGCGTTGTGGCCTACGAGTGCCTGGCCGGGGTGCGGCCCTTCCCCGGCGACAGCCCGATCGCGGTGGCCATGGCCCACGTGAGCGCACCGCCCCCGTCGCTGCCTGCAGGGGTGCCGGTCGAGGTGCGCGAGCTGGTCGAGGGGCTGCTCGCCAAGGACCCCGCCGACCGGCCGGGTCCGGCCTCCGTCGTCGCGGCCCGTGCCGTGGACCTGCGTACGCGGCTGTCCGGGTCCGGCCTCGCGTCGCTGCCCGTCGACCCGCCCGCGGCCGCCCGCCCCGACGGCGCGCAGGACGTGACGCGGGCGCTGCCGCACCCGGACGAGCCCGGGACCTCGCTGCTCCCGCGTCCGGTGCCGGTCCGCACCGCGGCGCCCGCCGGACCCACCTCCCACCGCACCCAGCGCCGCGCGGTCCGGCTCACGGCGGTGCTGCTGGCGCTGCTGGCCGTGGCCTTCGGGGTGCGCGGAGCCCTCTCGGGCGGAGCCACCTCGGCGGGCCCTCGCACCATCGCCGTCCCGTCGGTGGCCGTCGGGAGCGCGGAGGCAGCCGCCACCGGCGCCCTCGACGCCGCGTCGCTCGAGGTCTCGCGCGAGGTCCGGCCCAGCGCCACGGTGGCCAAGGGACGCGTCGTCGCCACCCGCCCCGCCGCCGGCACCCGCGTCGACGAGGGCTCCACCGTCGTGCTCGTCGTGTCGTCGGGACCGCCCCCGGTGCGGGTCTCCGCGTCAGCGCTCGTGGGGCGTCCCGCGGCGGACGCCCGGAGCACGCTCGCCACGCGCGGGCTGCTGCCGAGGCTCGTCTACGACGGGAAGGGCACCGCCGTCGGTACGGTCAGTGCCGTGGAACCCGTCGGGGACGTCGCTGTGGGGACTGCCGTCGTCCTGCACGTCGTGCCGGCTCCCGCACCGGCCACGGTCGCGCCGGCCCCGGTGCAGGAGGCCGACAAGGGCAAGGGCTCGAAGGGGAAGGGCAAGAGGTGACGGAGGTCGAGCAGCCGCCGCTGCTCGGTGGTCGTTACGAGGTCGGGGAGCGCATCGGCACCGGCGGCATGGCCGACGTCCGCCGCGGCGTCGACGTCC
>JBKJQM010000285.1:0-8510 GCA_046594005.1 Mycobacteriales bacterium | reverse complement strand
CTTCATCTCCGAGCTCCCGAAGGAGCTGATGGAGGCCGCCCGCGTCGACGGCGCGAGCCACGCCCGGATCTTCCGCCAGATCGTCCTGCCCCTGATCGGGCCCGCCCTGGCGTCCTTCGCGATCTTCCAGTTCCTCTGGGTCTGGAACGACCTGCTCGTGGGCCTCATCTTCTCCGGGGCGAACCCGCCGCTGACCGTCCGGCTGGCCGAGCTCGCCGGCACCCGCGGCGAGGAGTTCCAGCGACTCACCGCCGGCGCCTTCGTCTCGATCATCGTCCCGGTGGCGATCTTCCTCGCGCTGCAGCGCTACTTCGTGCGCGGCCTGCTGGCCGGCGGCCTCAAGGGCTGACGGCCGCCCGTACCCGCTCGGCGAACCACCGGTAGGACGCCTTGGGGATGCGGCGCAGCGTCCCCCGCTCCACCTCGACCAGCCCGAAGGTCCTGGTGAACCCCTCGCTCCACTCGAAGTTGTCCAGCAGGGTCCACGCGATGTAGTCGTGCACCGGCACGCCGGCGGCCCGCGCGCGGTCGACGGCCTCGAGGTGGGCGTCGAGGTACGCGATGCGGTCCGCGTCGTCCACCGAGCCGTCCGCAGCCCGGACCCGGTCGTCGAAGGCCGCGCCGTTCTCGGTGACCCGCAGCGGCACGCCGGGGGCCCGCTCGGCGAGGTGCCGGAGCACGTCCTCCAGGCCGGTCGCGTCGACCTCCCAGCCCATGGCGGTGCGCGGTGCGCGGGCGGCGAAGGCGAAGTCGGGCGCGCCGGGGTAGGCCGCGGTGTCCTGGGTCGCGCCGGCCCCCGAGCCGACGGCCGCCACCCGGAACGGCGTGTAGTAGTTCAGCCCGATCCAGGCGGCGCTCCCCCGGACCGCCGCCAGGTCGCCGTCCCGGACGAGGGACGGGTCGGCCAGCGCCGGGAGCGCCCCGGGGTAGCGACCGTCGACGAGGGCGTCGAGCCAGAGGCGGTTCTGCACCGCGTCCACCACGTCGGCGGCGACGGGGTCGCCGCCGGGGTCCAGGCGCACGGGCGCGAGGTTGAGCACGATGCCGACGTCGGCGGACGGAGCCGTCGAGCGCAGCGCCTGCGCGGCGAGCGCGTGCCCGAGCAGCAGGTGGTGGGCGGCCGCGAAGCCGGCGTCGCCCTCGCGCCGGCCGGGCGCGTGGACGCCGGCGGAGTAGCCGAGGAAGGCCGAGCACCAGGGCTCGTTGAGCGTCGCCCAGGTCTGGACGCGGTCGCCGAGGCGCGCGCCGACGACCGCCGCGTAGTCGGCGAGCCTCAGCGCGGTGTCGCGGGCGGGCCAGCCGCCGGCGTCCTCGAGCGCCTGGGGCAGGTCCCAGTGGTAGAGCGTCGGCAGCGGCCGCAGCCCGCGGGCCAGCACGCCGTCGACGACCCGGTCGTAGAAGTCGAGCCCGGCGGCCAGGCCCGGGCCGCGGCCGTCCGGCTGGATGCGTGGCCAGGCGAGCGAGAAGCGGTACGCCCCGACGCCCAGCCCCGCGACCAGGTCGAGGTCCTCGTCGAGCCGGTCGTACGAGCCGCAGGCCACCGACCCGTCCGAGCCGTCGGCGATCGCGCCGGGGCGCGCGGCGAAGACGTCCCAGATGGAGGTGCCGCGGCCACCGACGTCGAGGGAGCCCTCGACCTGGTAGGACGCCGTCGCCACGCCCCAGCCGAGGGCGGGCAGGTCGGGCACTAGCGCGGGAGCTGGCCGGGCCCCTTCCAGGGCTCCGCGACGGTGTGGGTGTAGCAGTCGGGGCCGGCGTTGTAGGCCGACAGCCGGGAGCTGCAGACGGTGCAGTGCGCGGAGCCCGACGTGCGGGCCTTCGCCACCGGCTTGAGGGTCGTTCCGGTCAGTCGACTGCCCGAGGCCACAGGGGCTCCCTCTACGAGAAGGCCCGGGTGTGTCCCGGGTCACAGCCGACCCTAGGCAGGGTCGACGCAGGCGGTCAAGCGCCGGTTCCCGCAGGTCAGAGCCGTTGTGGCACCGGCTGCGCCGAGGACGGCCCGAGGGCGTCCCACCCGGTCACGTCGCCCCCGAGCCGCTGGGCGAGCCCGGCCATCCGGGACCGCTCCTGGCTCGCCGACATCGCGGTCAGCACTTGGGTGCGGCTGGCCAGGACGGCGAGCGGCCGCGGTCCCTCCGGGGCGACGTGCACGGCGTAGCCGTCCTGCCCGAGCAGCTCGGCGGCACGGACCACCGCCGCCGTGTCCGGCAGGCCCACCAGGTGGTGCCGTACGAGCAGCCGCTGGTCGAGGTCGACACCGCGGGCGGCGGCCTCGGCCAGCACCGCCGAGTCCGCACGCGCGGCGTCGAAGGCCTCGACCAGGACCACCAGCGACGGGTCCGCCGGGTCCAGGACGACCGGCGGGACGGGCTTGCGGCGCAGCCGGTCGAGCAGGCCCACCGTCAGACGGGCGTGCGGTCGGGCGACCCCGGGACGCGCTGGGCGGCGCTCGCGGCCTCGAGCCTGTCGAGCCGGCGGTCCTCGCGGACGGCCTCCCGCTCGGAGGCCCGCATCCACTGCGTGACGAGCACCACGAGGAACAGCAGACCCACCAGGTCGCCGGACGACCACAGCAGGCCGCCGCCGAGCTGCTGCTGGTAGACCGCCTCGCTCAGCGGGTGCAGCCGCAGGTAGTGGTCCGGGGCGAGCAGCCCCCGCCCGTCGGGCTCGACGCTCATGATCGCCACGCCCAGGAAGGCGTGGAACGGCAGCGTGGCGGCCACCAGCAGGACCCGGAACGGGTGCCCCGAGCGCCCGGGGACCGGGTCGACGCCGAGCAGCGGCCAGAAGAACAGCGACCCGACCACGAGGAAGTGGACGTGGAGCAGCTCGTGGAGAAGGCGGTTGTCGAGCGTCGCCTCGTACCAGCCGGTGAAGTAGAGGGCGAACGGGCTCGACACGAACAGCAGCCACGGGATCAGGGGGTGGCTCACGACGGCGGCCACCCGCGAGTGCAGCACCCACATGACCACCCGTCGGCCCGCGAGCGGCAGCGTGCGCAGCGCCAGGGTGATCGGGGCGCCCAGGGCGAGGAAGACCGTCGCCACCATCGACAGCAGCATGTGCTGGACCATGTGGGCCGAGAACAGGCTCTCGTCGTAGGCAGCCAGGCCGGACATCGTGGCGAAGGCGAGGGTGCCGAGTCCGCCGAGCACGAACGACAGGGTCCGGCCGACCGGCCAGCTGTCCCCGCGCCCGGTCAGCCGGCGCACGCCGTAGAGGTAGAGGCACCCCGGGACGAGCACGAGCAGCAGCGGCAGCAGCCCCGGGCGGGCCTGCGTGAAGACGCTCATGGGACCGAAGTCCGGGAGCGCGCCCCCGTGCGCCAGGACGCTCAGGCCGGACGCCCCCACGGTCGCAGACACACGTCCAGAGTAGGCCCGCTGCGACACCTCGGCCTGCCGGGCGACCCCGCGTGGCTGAGGGCTCTCCGGCCTGGCAGGATGCTCCTCGTGACGACTGCTCCCGCTCTCTCGAAGCTGCCGGCGCACGGCTCCCTGACGCGACCGAACATGGTCAGCGTGGGGACGATCGTGTGGCTGTCCTCGGAGCTGATGTTCTTCGCGGCGCTGTTCGCGATGTACTTCACGATCCGCTCCGTCCAGGGTCGCGAGACCTGGATGGATGCCAACGAGGTCCTGAACATCCCGTACTCCGCGACGTTCACGGTCATCCTCGTGGCGTCCTCGGTCACCTGCCAGCTCGGCGTGTTCGCGGCCGAGCGCGGCGACGTCCACGGGCTGCGACGGTGGTTCGTCCTGACGCTGGCGATGGGGGCGACCTTCGTCGGCGGGCAGCTGTTCGAGTACCACAACCTCGTCTCCAACGAGGGCCTCACCATCGCCTCGGCGCCCTACGGCTCGGTGTTCTACCTGACCACCGGCTTCCACGGGTTGCACGTCATCGGGGGCCTGGTGGCCTTCGTGATCGTGCTCCTGCGCTCCACCATCGGCCGCTTCTCCCCCGAGAAGGCGACCAGCGCCATCGTCGTGTCCTACTACTGGCACTTCGTCGACGTCGTGTGGATCGGCCTGTTCGCCGCGATCTACATCATCCGATGACCTCGCCGCACGAGAGTGAGCCTGTGAAGAACGACGAACGCAAGCGGGCTCAGCGCAAGAACCGGATGAGCGGCTACGCCGTCGTCCTGCTCGCGCTGAGCGTCCTCGGCACCTTCTACGCCGCTGTGGCGGCGCCGTCGTCCTCCGCGCAGGAGGACACGACCAAGAACCAGTCCATGCAGGTGCAGGAGGGCCGGCAGCTCTACCTGTCCGGCTGCTCGACGTGTCACGGCCTGAACCTCGCGGGCGGCGCGGGCGGCCCGTCACTGATCGGCGTCGGCGCCTCCGCGGTCGTCTTCCAGGTCGAGAGCGGCCGCATGCCGCTCGCCGCGGGCGTGCAGCAGGCCCCCCGCAAGAAGCCGAAGTACACGATCGCCGAGATCGACGCGCTGGCCGCCTTCATCCAGTCCAACGGCGGCGGCCCGCAGCTGCCCGCCGGCAACCTCACCGACGGCGACCTGCAGCTGGGCGGCGCGCTGTTCCGCACCAACTGCGCGTCCTGCCACAACTTCGCCGGCTCCGGCGGCGCACTGACGTACGGCAAGTACGCGCCTGAGCTCACACCGGCCAGCGCCCGCGTCATCTACGCCGCGACCCAGTCCGGTCCGGAGAGCATGCCGCGCTACAGCGACGCCCAGCTCAAGCCGGCCGAGAAGCGGGCCATCACCCGCTACGTCCGCTACATCACCAGCGCCGAGGACGTCGGCGGCGCCGGCCTGGGTCGCTACGGCCCGCTGTCCGAGGGCCTGGTCATCTGGGTCGTCGGCATCACCGCCCTCGTCGGCCTCACCCTCTGGATCGGTGCCCGCGCATGACGACTCCCCCCAACACCGGCGGCCAGCAGCCGTCGCCGCCCACCGACCAGACCTCGGCGGAGGCGGCCGGCTCCATCCGCGACCGCCTGCAGAGCCCGGACGACAGCCGCAACGACGGCAGCGACACCCGCGGCAGCCACGTCACCGAGACCGGCTTCACCCAGACCGACAGCCGTGCGCAGCTGGAGGCCAACGGCCGTGGCGAGGGGCAGTACGACAGCAGCAAGCCCGTCGAGGCCGTCGAGGACCTGGCCGGCCGCAAGCACCCGATGAGCGCCTCGGAGGCCAAGACCGCCGAGCGCAAGGTCGCGGCGCTGTTCCTGCTCGCGGTGGTCGGGGTCGTCGGCTTCGTGCTGACGTACTTCCTGGTCGAGCAGGAGTTCGGCCAGCCCGGCAACACCGTCTACACGCCGCTGCTCGGCATCTTCATGGCGCTCGCGCTCGGCGGCATCGGCGCCGGCGCGGTCCTGTGGGCCAAGCTGCTCATGGTCGACGAGGAGGCCGTGCAGGAGCGCCACCCCTTCGGCTCCCCCGCCGACGAGCGCTCGGCCACCGCGCAGGCCCTCAAGAAGGGCTTCCAGGACACCGGCCTGCCGCGGCGCTCGCTGCTGCGCAACACGCTGCTGCTGGGCGCCGGCTCGCTGGCGCTGCTGCCGGTGCCGTTCCTGTTCGGCATGGGCCGCTACCAGAACAAGGAGAAGGCCCTGTCCACGACCGCGTGGGCCAAGGGCGTGCGCCTGATCCGCCAGAACGGGACCCCGGTCAAGCTCGGTGAGATGCAGATCGGCGCCGTCGAGAGCGTGTTCCCGGACGTCGAGGGCGGCACCAAGATGTCCGACGCCCCCACGCTGCTGATCCGCATGCGCCCCGACGAGCTCGAGATCGTCGAGGGTCGGGAGAGCTGGTCCTACGAGGGACACATCGCGTACTCCAGCGTCTGCACCCACCTCGGCTGCCCGGTCAAGCTCTACGAGCAGCAGACCCACCACCTGTTCTGCCCCTGCCACCAGTCGACGTTCGCGGCCGACAACGGAGCCAAGGTCCTCTTCGGTCCGGCTGCTCGACCGCTGCCTCAACTGGCGATCAGCGTGGACCCGGAGGGATACTTCGTGGCACAGGGCGACTACGACGAGTCCGTCGGCCCGAGCTACTGGGAGCGCAACTCATGAGCCTTGTCGAGAAGGGCACCGACGCCGGTGCCGTCTGGGTCGACGACCGGCTGGGCAGCTCGAACTTCGTACGCCGGAGCCTGAACAAGGTCTTCCCGGACCACTGGTCCTTCATGCTGGGCGAGATCGCGCTGTACTCGTTCATCATCCTGCTGCTGACCGGCACCTACCTGGCGTTCTTCTACACGCCGTCGCTCACCGAGGTCGTCTACGACGGGAGCTACATCCCGCTCAAGGGCGTCACGATGAGCCAGGCGTACGCCTCGACGCTGGACATCAGCTTCGACGTCCGCGGCGGCCTGATCATGCGCCAGATCCACCACTGGTCGGCGCTGCTGTTCATGGCCTCGATCGTGGTCCACCTGGCCCGGGTCTACTTCACCGGCGCGTTCCGCAAGCCCCGCGAGCTCAACTGGATCATCGGCGTCGGCCTGCTGACGATGGGCCTGATCGAGGGCTTCGCCGGCTACTCGCTCCCGGACGACCTGCTCTCCGGCACCGGCGCCCGCATCGCGAACGGCATCATGCTCTCGCTGCCCGTGGTCGGGACCTGGGCGGCGTTCCTCATCTTCGGCGGCGAGTACCCCGGCACGAACCTGCTGGACCGGCTCTACGCGCTGCACATCTTCGTGGTGCCGCTGGCCATCCTCGGCCTGATCACGTTCCACATGATGATGATCTGGTACCAGAAGCACACCCAGTTCGCGGGTCCCGGCCGGACCGAGGACAACGTCGTCGGATCGCGCCTGTTCCCCGGCTACGCGGCCAAGGCCGGTGGCTTCTTCTTCCTCGTCTTCGCGGTCCTGGCCGCCCTCGGCGGCCTGGCGCAGATCAACCCCGTCTGGCTGTACGGCCCGTACGACCCGTCGCAGGTGTCCGCCGGCTCGCAGCCGGACTGGTACATCGGCTTCCTCGACGGCTCGACGCGCCTCATGCCGAACTGGGAGATCGCCGGGTTCGGCTACACCGTGCCGCTGAACGTCATGATCCCGACGGTCGTCCTGCCGGGCATCCTGTTCACGCTGCTCGCGGTCTACCCCTTCCTCGAGGCCCGCTTCACCGGCGACCGCGGCTACCACAACCTGCTCGACCGACCGCGCGACGTCCCCGTCCGCACGGCCATCGGCGCCATGTCGATCACCTTCTACATCGTGCTGATGATCGCGGGAGGCAACGACGTCATCGCGTCGGTCTTCCACCTGAGCATCAACCAGATCTCGTACACGCTGCGCGTGCTGCTGTTCGTGCTGCCGCCGCTCGTCTACGTGATCACCAAGCGGGTCTGCCTCGCGCTGCAGCGCAGCGACGACGAGCTCGTCCACCACGGCATCGAGTCGGGCACGATCCGACGCCTGCCGTCCGGTGAGTTCATCGAGGAGACCGTGGCGCTGCCCGCCGTCTACCGGATCCAGCTCACGGGCGTCGAGTCCGACCGCCCCCAGCTCGCCGGCGCCACGGCGCACGGCGAGGAGGGGACGCCCAAGGGCCCCGGCTACGGCGACCAGCACGTCGTCGAGGCCGCCGACAAGGGTGGGTTCTTCCGCCGCCCGAAGACCTCGGCGCAGGCCCGCCCGGAGAGCTCCATGCCGGAGCTCGCGGAGCTCGAGGCGAGCGGCAAGCCCTCCGCGCCGGAGTAGCCCCTCCCGCACGACGTCGAGACCCCGCCGCCCTCCTGGGCCGCGGGGTCTCGGCATCTACCGGCGCCTGCTCCGCGCCCCGGCGTCGCCCCTCGGAGGGGCGGGACCTCACGCGCCGACGTCCCGGGGACGACGACGCCACCACAGCCATCCGCCGAGCGCAAGAGCTCCCGCCCCGCCGGCGACGCCCAGGTAGACGGCGTCGGTGGTGCTGCGCCCGGCGCAGCTGGTGCACGTGAGCGGCCGGGGGCCACCCGCCGCGTCGTGCGGGAAGACGCGCAGCAGGCCCCACAGCCCCGCTTCGGTCCAGGGGGTCCGCTGATCGCCGTAGACGTAGTCGCCGGGCGGGCCGACGCCGCCCTCCAGCCGGAGCGTCACGGCTTCCAGCGCACCTACCAGGGCCGACGACACCTTCGTCGTCCCGGGGCGCCCGGGCTCCACCGGCCAGCTGTGCCCCTCGACGCCCACCACCCGGGCCTGCTCGCTGACGGGCACCACCACGTGCAGCCGGAAGGGGTCGCCGGTCCGCGCCGTGAGGACAGGCGTCGGGGGGTCGCCGTGGACGTCGCTGCGGAACACTGCGGAGGAGTCGGGGTTGCGCTCGAGCCGTGGAAGCAGCGGAGCGCTGCGGTAGGACAGACCCACAGCGCCGCGAACCCCCCTGCGGTAGGGCATCTGGTGACTCCCGAGCTCGCCGTCGCCGTCCTGCAGGAAGACGGTCGCGTCCCGGTAGGCGGGCTCGCCGCGCGGCCGCACGACGGCCTCCTCCACCGAGGCGTCGTCGGCAAGCGGGGCCCCGGTGGTCGCGTCGAGCAGCTCCGCGCCCGC